>NZ_JAVHZD010000092.1:0-1211 GCF_031119615.1 Paraburkholderia sp. SARCC-3016
TGAAGTTGACCCGCGAAAACGGACACCTATCCTTTTGATCAGGAGGTGCCGATGATGGGCAAGCATCGTACCCCGTACCCGGCGGAATTCCGGGCGCAAATGGTTGAGCTGGTGAAAGCGGGGCGCAGGCCTGAAGAGCTGGAGAAGGAGTTTGAACCGACCGCGCAGACCATTTACAGCTGGGTGGCGCAGGCCGATCGTGACACAGGTGTGCGTCATGACGGACTGACCACGGCCGAGAGGCAGGAACTGACACGATTGCGTCGTGAAGTTCGACAACTGAAGACGGAGCGCGACATCCTCTCTCACGCGGCGGCCTGGTTCGCGAGGGAGACGGGATCCATTCCACCGAAGGGCGGTACGGATTCATGAAGGCGAACCGGGCCCGCTGGCCCATTGCCACGATGGCACGACTGTTCGGGGTCTCGACGAGCGGTTACTACGCGTGGCTGATACGCGAACCATCGCGCCGCACATGCGGCGATGCGCAACTGCTCGCGCGTATCCGTGCGTTACATGCGAGCTCGCGCGGCACGTACGGGGCACCGCGTATTCATGCGCAACTCACGCGCGAAGGCGTGCACGTTGGACGCAAGCGGGTCGCGCGTCTGATGCGTATGGCAGGGCTATGTGGCGCGAGTCGGGGCCGCTGGCCACGTACGACGCGTGCACGTGCGGGAGCCCGGCGAGCATCGGATCTGGTACGCCGGCACTTCAGCGCTGACGCAGTGAACCTGCTGTGGGTGGCTGACGCGACCTACGTGCCGACCGGTGAGGGGTTCCTCTATCTGGCCGTGGTACTGGACGCATTCAGCCGGCGCATCGTGGGCTGGGCGATGTCGAACCACCTGTACACGGAACTGATGCTGCGTGCGCTGGACATGGCGCTGCTGCAGCGACGCCACGAAGGCGTCATCCTGCATTCTGATCAGGGCTGTCAATACACGTCCATTGCCTTTGGCAAGCGCTGTCGCGAAGCGGGTGTACAGCCATCGATGGGGACAGCGGGCGATGCGTATGACAACGCGATGTGTGAGTCGTTCTTCGGAACACTCGAAGCCGAACTGCTCGGTCGAGAACACTTCGCTACCCGCGAGCAGGCGCGGCGACGCATATTCTCCTTTCTGGAAGGCTGGTACAACATCCGTCGCCTTCACAGCAGCATCGGCTATTGCTCGCCGCTCGAATTCGAAAACCTGCATGCGCAGGAA
>NZ_JAVHZD010000093.1:0-1170 GCF_031119615.1 Paraburkholderia sp. SARCC-3016
TTACTCGATGATCTTGGCGACGACACCTGCGCCGACGGTACGGCCACCTTCACGGATCGCGAAGCGCAGACCTTCTTCCATGGCGATCGGCGCAATCAGCTTCACCGTGATCGACACGTTGTCGCCCGGCATCACCATTTCCTTGTCCTTCGGCAGCTCGATCGAGCCCGTCACGTCCGTCGTACGGAAGTAGAACTGCGGACGGTAGTTGTTGAAGAACGGCGTATGACGCCCGCCTTCGTCCTTGCTCAGCACATACACCTCAGCCGTGAAGTGCGTGTGCGGCGTGATCGAACCCGGCTTGGCCAGCACCTGACCACGCTCCACGTCTTCACGCTTCGTGCCGCGCAGCAGGATACCCACGTTGTCGCCCGCCTGACCCTGATCCAGCAGCTTGCGGAACATTTCCACGCCCGTGCACGTCGTCTTCGCCGTCGCCTTGATCCCGACGATCTCGATTTCCTCGCCGACCTTGATCACGCCACGCTCGACACGACCCGTCACCACCGTACCGCGCCCCGAGATCGAGAACACGTCTTCCACCGGCATCAGGAACGAACCGTCCACCGCGCGCTCCGGCGTCGGGATGTACGTGTCCAGCGCGTCGGCCAGGTTCATGATCGCCACTTCGCCCAGCTCGCCCTTGTCCCCCTCGAGCGCCAGCTTCGCCGAACCCTTGATGATCGGCGTGTCGTCGCCCGGGAAGTCGTACTTCGAGAGCAGCTCGCGCACTTCCATTTCCACCAGCTCGAGCAGCTCCGCGTCGTCCACCATGTCGCACTTGTTCAGGAACACGATGATGTACGGCACACCCACCTGGCGCGCCAGCAGGATGTGCTCACGCGTTTGCGGCATCGGGCCGTCCGCGGCCGAGCACACCAGGATCGCGCCGTCCATCTGCGCCGCACCCGTGATCATGTTCTTCACATAGTCCGCGTGACCCGGGCAGTCAACGTGGGCGTAGTGGCGGTTCGCCGTCTCGTACTCCACGTGCGCCGTGTTGATCGTGATGCCGCGCGCCTTCTCCTCCGGCGCCGCGTCGATCTGGTCGTACGCCTTCGCTTCTCCGCCGAACTTCGCGGTCAGCACCGTCGTGATCGCCGCCGTCAGCGTGGTCTTGCCGTGGTCAACGTGACCGATCGTGCCCACGTTCACGTGCGGCTTGGTCCG
>NZ_JAVHZD010000094.1:0-1169 GCF_031119615.1 Paraburkholderia sp. SARCC-3016
AACCTGTCGCTGCGCGAAGGCGAGATCGTCGGTTTGCTGGGCCGCTCGGGTTCGGGCAAGTCGACGCTGTTGCGCATCATCGCGGGGCTCATCGAGCCGACCGACGGCGAAGTCACGTATATGGGCAAGCCGCTCGAAGGGCCGGCCGAGGGCGTCGCGATGGTGTTCCAGACGTTCGCGCTGTTTCCGTGGCTGACCGTGCTGCAGAACGTCGAGGCGGGGCTCGAGGCGCAGGGGGTGCCGGCGCGCGAACGGCGCGAGCGCGCGCTCGCGGCGATCGACCTGATCGGTCTGGACGGCTTCGAGAATGCGTATCCGCGCGAGCTGTCGGGCGGCATGCGCCAGCGCGTGGGGTTCGCGCGCGCGCTGGTGGTCGACCCGACGCTGCTGCTGATGGACGAGCCGTTCTCGGCGCTCGACGTGCTGACGGCCGAGACGCTGCGCACCGATCTGCTGGACCTGTGGACGCAGGGCCGCATGCCGATCAAGTCGGTGCTGATCGTCACGCACAACATCGAGGAAGCGGTGTTCATGTGCGACCGCATTCTCGTGCTGTCGTCGAACCCGGGGCGCGTGATTGCCGAGATCAAGGTGCCGTTCAAGCATCCGCGCAACCGTCTGGACCCGGCGTTCCGCAAGCTGGTGGACGACATCTACGCGAAGATGACGGCGCGCCAGACCGGCGAGACGACGCGCAAGGGGCTCGAGCTGCATAGCTGGCTGCCGCACGTATCGACGAACCTGATGGCGGGTCTGATCGAAACGCTGGCGGCCGCGCCGTATCACGGGCGCGCGGACATGCCGGAAATCGCGCGCTCGCTGCACCTCGAGGTGGACGACCTGTTTCCGATCGCCGAAGTGCTGCAGAACCTGGGCTTTGCCGACGTGCGCGAGGGCGACATCTTCCTCACGCCGCCGGCGCGCGTGTTCGCCGAGTTCGGCACGCAGGAGCGCAAGCTGATGTTCGCCGATCACCTGCTCAAGCACGTGCCGCTTGCGGCGCGGATCAAGAAGGTGCTCAACGAGCGGCCCGGTCACCGTGCACCGCGCGTGCGCTTCGAGCAGGAGCTCGAAGATTTCCTCTCCGATAGCGCGGCCGAAGAGACGCTCGACGCGGTGATCAACTGGGGACGTTATGGCGAGATCTTTTCGTATAACGACCAGTCGGA
>NZ_JAVHZD010000095.1:0-1152 GCF_031119615.1 Paraburkholderia sp. SARCC-3016
TCGAACGCCTGCGGGCTCGTGACCTCATGCAGCAGATGACGGTCGATATAAAGAAGCGTCGTGCCGTCGTCTTCGGTGTGGACCACATGCGTGTTCCACAATTTGTCGTACAGAGTCTGTGCCATGGTATGCGGGGATGGTTATAACTACAGGAGCAATGCGGTCGATCAATCTCCGATTGCAAGAACAGATGACTGCGGGCACGGTCAAGGCTGTGGAAGGATAGCGTCGACTAAAGGCACTCGATATGCCAAAAAAAAGGGTTATCAGGACATTCGAATGGCAGGGGCGCGTGGGGATGCCGGATCGGCTATTACTTCGGCACGTCGGCGGGTTCGGTAAGAAAGACGGAGCTGCTCGCCATGCCGAGTGTGCCAATCACCGCAGATAGCGCTGTAACGCTGCGCGAACCGGCACCGCCGACGGCAACGATGCTGCGGCCGCATGCCGCGACAAACGCGCCGCACGTCGAGATGTGCCCGGCATTTGCACCGGGCGGGCAAGGCCGATTTTCGGCGAATCGTAATATGAGGCCGGGACGACTGTGCGGGCGGCTGGTGCACCGCCCGCACACGCCTTCTCCGAAAAGACTCGACAGCACCTGAAGCGGCGGAATGCGGGACAATGGCTGCTTATACGCCGCCAAGTCCAGAGAAAACATGAGACGACTTTTCCTCGCTGCCCTGACCGCCACCTGCTTCGCGACCTGCGTTCATGCACAAAGCAACGCGCCCGGCCCGCTCGCCACGCCCTCCGGCGAGCTGCAATTCGCGCGGGTCGACCGCGATTTCGTGGGAATGCTGGACAACCAGGTTTTCGATCGCTTCGCCGCGAACACGCTCACGCATTTCGACGACATCGGCAATGCAACTCAAACCGTGACACGCACACTCGTGCAGACAGATTCCGGCCCTGTGCTGTATGACTTTCGCCACCATCCAACCCTTGTGCAACGCTCGCACAGGCGCATGTCGGTCAAGCGCGTGTTCTGGCAAGACGACGAAGTCGTTTTGCAGGGCTCGCAGGGCTGGTTCAAGTTCAAAAGCGGCACGCTAACTAAGCTGCAATCGTCAAAGAAAGTCGGAGGCCAAGCGGTCTTAGGAAGACAAAACATTCTACCAACTCCTTGGCTCACAGAACGACATGGCTACG
>NZ_JAVHZD010000096.1:0-275 GCF_031119615.1 Paraburkholderia sp. SARCC-3016
AAATGCACCCACATGTGGTCAGGCTCATCGTACTTTTCCACCGGCACCACGGCCTCGTATTCGTCGCCCTTGCAGTCACGCCAGTTCGTGACGTTCCAGCGCACCGTCACTTTTGTATCCGGATGCCATTTGTACGGCAGCATCACGCAGCACACGGTGCGACCGCCCTTGCCCGCCTGGGCGCCGCTCGTGCCGTCCACCGAAAACTCCTGCACACTCAGGTGATCGGCAAGGTGATCGATGCCTGTCAAATTGACAGGCATTCCGTCTTCGGC
>NZ_JAVHZD010000096.1:374-1145 GCF_031119615.1 Paraburkholderia sp. SARCC-3016
CGCGTCCTGCGCGCTGTTCGACAGCGTGACAGGCGTTGGACCAAGCGGATCGATCGCGACGGGAATTTCCTGTTCGGGTCTCGATGTCATCGCTGGTCCTTGCGCGGGGATTCCTCGTCGTAGCGCTTGCAGGTATCCAGGTCGTAGACGTCCCACGGATTCTTGTTCGGAATCGGATCTTTCACCGGGTGCCTCGAGCCTGGCGCGTTGGCTTTCTCTGCACCGTAGATGGACGACACCACCCGCACCTCGCCGTTAGCCAGAAAATGCACCCACATGTGCTCCGGCTTGTCGTACTTCTCCACCGGCACCACGGCCTCGTATTCGTCGCCCCTGCAGTCACGCCAGTTCGTGACGTTCCAGCGCACCGTCACTTTTATATCCGGATGCCATTTGTACGGCAGCATCACGCAGCACACAGTGCGACCACCCTTGCCCGCCTGGGCACCGCTCGTGCCGTTGACCGAAAACTCCTGCACACTCAGGTGATCGGCAAGGTGATCGATGCCTGTCAAATTGACAGGCATTCCGTCTTCGGCGGGGTCGTGTTGCCGGCATGCAGCAACACCGATGCACAACACCAGCAGCAGTCCTGCACACAGGCGAAACAGGTTCTGGTGTTTCATGCGCGATCCTCCTCGTGCGCGTCCCGCCCGCTCTTCGACAGCGTGACAGGCGTTGGAGCAAGCGGATCGATCGCGACGGGAATTTCCTGTTCGGGCAGTGTTGTCATGGTGTCCTTCCTTTCCCGGCCTACTCAAAACTTTTCTT
>NZ_JAVHZD010000097.1:0-1139 GCF_031119615.1 Paraburkholderia sp. SARCC-3016
GGCCATGCGTTCGACGGTTCCTCGATTGCCGGCTGGAAGGGCATCGAAGCATCGGACATGCTGCTCGTGCCGGATCCGGACACGGCGTTCGTCGACCCGTTCTACGAAGAATCGACGCTGGTGCTGACCTGCGACGTGATCGAGCCGTCGGACGGCAAGGGCTATGAACGCGATCCGCGCTCGCTGGCCAAGCGCGCTGAAGCCTATCTGAAGAGCACGGGCCTCGGCGACACGGCGTTCTTCGGTCCGGAACCCGAGTTCTTTATTTTCGACTCGGTGCAGTGGAGCTCCGATATGTCGGGCTGCTTCGTGAAGATCGGCTCGGAAGAAGCGCCGTGGTCGTCGGCGAAGGAATTCGAAGGCGGCAACACCGGTCACCGTCCGGGCCCGAAGGGCGGCTACTTCCCGGTCGCGCCGGTCGACACGTTCCAGGACATGCGCTCGGAAATGTGCCTGCTGCTCGAGCAGATCGGCATTCCGGTCGAAGTGCACCACCACGAAGTGGCGGGCCAGGGCCAGAACGAAATCGGCACGAAGTTCTCGACGCTCGTGCAGCGTGCCGACTGGACGCAGAAGCTCAAGTACATCGTGCACAACGTCGCGCACACGTACGGCAAGACGGCGACCTTCATGCCGAAGCCGGTGGTCGGCGACAACGGCTCGGGCATGCACGTGCACCAGTCGATCTGGAAGGACGGCCAGAACCTGTTCGCGGGTAACGGCTATGCGGGCCTGTCGGAGTTCGCGCTGTTCTACATCGGCGGCGTCATCAAGCACGCACGCGCGCTGAATGCGATCTCGAACCCGACGACGAACTCGTACAAGCGTCTCGTGCCGCACTTCGAAGCACCGGTGAAGCTCGCCTACTCGGCGCGTAACCGTTCGGCGTCGATCCGCATTCCGCACGTGAGCAATCCGAAGGGCCGCCGTATCGAAACGCGTTTCCCGGATCCGATGGCGAACCCGTACCTGCTGTTCTCGGCGCTGATGATGGCGGGTCTCGACGGTGTGCAGAACAAGATTCACCCGGGCGAAGCGGCCGACAAGAACCTGTACGACCTGCCGCCGGAAGAGGATGCAAAGATCCCGACCGTGTGTGCCGGCCTCGACCAGGCGCTCGAAGCGCTCGACAAGGACCG
>NZ_JAVHZD010000010.1:0-212902 GCF_031119615.1 Paraburkholderia sp. SARCC-3016
GCGGCCGAAGAGACGCTCGACGCGGTGATCAACTGGGGACGTTATGGCGAGATCTTTTCGTATAACGACCAGTCGGAAGTTTTCAGCCTCGACGACGTGGAATCGTGATCGGGCAGGCGCCGCGACGAGCCGTCGCGGCGCGGCTCGCGTTTGCCGCGCAATGGCGGCGCCTCGTGCCGGTACGTGAAAGCGGCCGATCGCGGCAGCGTCGAAATGATGCGATCGCAGCAAGTGGCGGCCTGCCTGTGGCACCATCGCATCATCGCACCTTTGCTTCCTGATCGATCACCTGCCAGCCGATACTACGAGCGGGAATAACGCGCCGCCGCGGCCTCAATCGAGTATGTCCAGCCCACACGCATCGTCACGTCTGTCAGGTTTTCTTTTGCTTCTCACCACTGCCGTCGGCTGGGCTATCAACTGGCCCGCGATGAAAGTGCTGCTGCGCGAATGGCCACCCCTGTTCTCGCGCGGCGTTGCCGGGTGTGCGGCGGCGCTGTTGCTATTCCTGCTCGCGACGCTGCGCGGCGAATCTATCCGCATTCCCTCCAAATGGTTGCCGCGACTGCTGCTGGCCGCCTGCACCAATGTGCTCGCATGGATGGGCCTGTCGACGATGTCGATGGTCTGGCTGCCGGTCAACGAGGCGGCGTTGCTCGTCTACACGATGCCGTTGTGGTCGATGCTGTTCGCGTGGCCGATGTTGTCGCGCCGTCCGTCCGTGGGTGGATTCTGCGCGCTCGCGCTCGGCCTTGCGGGCGTCGTCGTGCTGCTTGGCGGCCATGGCATTTCGGTCGACGCGGACCGGCTCGTGGGCATTGTCTGCGCGTTGCTGGCCGCCTTGCTGTTTGCGTTCGGCACGGTCGCGAATCGCGAGTCGATTCCGATGGGGCCGCTCGCGCTCGTCGCGTGGCAAGTCGTGATCGGCTGCGTGCCGATGGTGCTGTACGGGCTCGCGGTCGAACATCCGCGTTTCGCGGCATTGCATGCGGACGGCTGGGCGGTAATGGTTTATATGGCGCTCGTGCCGATGTGCGTCTGCTATATCGCGTGGTTCGAAACGCTGCGCCGGTTGCCCGCGGAGATCGCGTCGATCGGCATGCTGCTCGTGCCGGTGCTCGGCATCGTCGCCGCGGCGCTGTCGATCGGCGAACCGCTTGGTTTGCGCACGGCGCTCGCGATGGTGCTGACGCTAAGCGGCGTTGCGCTCGCGCTGCGTCAGAAGCGTTGACGGGTGGCGTTGCATGAACGCGGCGCGTCGAGCGGCGGCCCGGTTATTGCCCGAGCGGGCGCGAGCTGCCGGCCGTCGTGAGCAGGGATACGGCCGCCGGGTCCGGCATGCCGTTCGCGTCGATCGCGCCGGCCGTGGCCAGTGCATCGAGATCGCTATCGACACCGGGCTGCCCGACCACGAACGGCGTTGTCAGAAACGCCGGCGCCGCGAGCGTGACGGCGTAACGCTGCTGCAGATTCGTCACGACGGCCGTTTGCGCGGCGAGCACATTGTTCTGATTCGCAAGCGCCTGCTGGAATGTGCCGTTGGTCTGAAACCCCGCGATCAGGCCGTTTTCGTTCGTGCCGAGCTGTGCCGCGAGATAAACGAGCATCAGGTCGGTTTCGGGCGTCGTATTGAACGTGCCGTTCGAATAAGCGACCGAATGCAGTGTCGTGCTGCCCGACGTGACGGTGATGATGCACGGCAGTGCCGCATTGAGGTCGAGGCGGTAGTTGCCGCCGCCATCCGACAGCGCGCTGCCCGAACCCTGTGCGCAACTGGCGACGACGTTCGCGCTCGCCAGTGCGCGGCCGGTTGCCGCCGTGCCGGAAACGGATACGCCCGGCAGCGTATTCGAGCCCGTACAGCCGTTGACGCCGACGCAGAAGCTGCCGCCGCATGACGCAAGCGTCACGGCCGCGGCCGCCGCGAGGCACGACGCGGTCCGCTTCGCGTGAGGAAAACGCAGGCTCGACGTATTCATGCCGGCCGGTTTCCGTGAGCGCGCCGCCGCTGCTGCCGGCGTTTCTCGCGCTCGCGCAGCAATCGCGGCATCATTTCTTCGATGTACTGCCTCGCTTCGCCGCGCGTGACGATCTTCGCGAAGCGCTCCCGTGCTTTGACCTCCCCCTCCATCGCGCGATGCGCTTTCCTCAGAACATGCAGGAAAATCATGAGCCGCGAGCCGTCGCGCATGGGTTCGGCGTCGCGCGGGTCCGCCGTCGTGTTCGTGGTGCTGGTCATGATCCGATCCGTCCCGGGCAGTCGGTGCGGCAGGTGGTGGTGACGAGCGGCAACAGGTCGTGCGCGTCGCCGTCGCGCGCGGTCAGCGGCGCAATGCCGAACAGGCGTTCGATCGTCGCGAGTATCGAACTGTGATCGTACACCGTGTGGTCCACGTGGCCTTTCGCCACCCACGGCGAGACGACGATCGCCGGCACGCGCACGCCGTACACGTCGAATGCGAAACCCGATGCGTTCAGTTTCGCCGACGCGCCGGCGCCATCGTTCGGCGGCGGCGCGCTGCCCGGTTTGACGGAGTCGTATAAACCGCCGTGTTCGTCGTACACGATCACGAACAGGCTCTTGTCCCACAGCGGCGACTGGCGGATCGCGTTGTAGACGCGCGCGACGAGCTGGTCGCCGGCCTCGATGCTGTCCATCGGATGCTGCGACGTGCCGTTCTCGTAGGTCTCCCGGATGACGTCGCCGTAGCTCGGCTCGATCAGCGTGTAGCGGGCCGTATAGCCTTGCGCGAGATCGGATTCGAAGTGCGCGAGGTCGTCGACGTCGAAAAAGTCGATACCCTTTAGCGACGACACTTGCGGCACGCGGCCCGACAGCGCGCCGGTCTGATCCTGATAGAGCTGCCAGTTGTCCTTGCCGAGCGCGTCAAAGATCGAATGGTTCGGGTACATGAAGCCGTCGAAGGTTTCCCATTCGAGCAATTCGCGATTGGTCGGCGAGTGATCGAGGCCCGCGGACGACGCGCCATGCAGGAAAAACCGGTTCGGCCACGTCGGCCCCGGCATCGACGCGTGCCAGCCGTCGCAGAGCACGAACCCGGTCGCAAGCGTATAAAGTGCCGGCGCCTGCACGCGCGTGTCGACGGCGCGCATCACGTCGCCGATATCGGCTTGCGGCGGGATGGGCCCTTCGGTTTGCGAAGTCGCGTAGTTCGCGGCGAAGCCCGAGTTGTCGATGGGCGGATACGGTTTCCCTTTTTCGAACTGCACGCCCGCTCCGCAAAGCTGTTCGACGACATCGGCGAATTCGTGCCCGGGGTCGCTCGGCAGCTGCTCCGGCGCGCCGCCTTCGAACGGGTAGGTCACGCCTTCGTAGGTGTTGGCATTCGCGGAAGTGGCCGCAACGATGCCGGGAATACCCGATAGCGCGAACAGATGGTCGAAAGAGCGGTTCTCGAGCATCAGCACAAAGATATGCTGGATAGGCGAGGGGGCTGGGGCGGATGCACGCGTTGCGTCGGCACTCATGGGCGTTCCCGGTTGTTCGAGCGCGTGTCAGTGTACTGTCCGGTCAACCGTCGAGTAAAGCTGCCCGCTGCGCGTCGCGAATCGGGTTGGCCCAAGGTGTACCCTTTCGATATCGTTCGATATTGGCGTTGAGCCCCGGCGGAAAAATCCTCAGAACATCATGAAAAGACTATTGATCATCGGCATTGGCGCCGGCAACCCCGAGTATGTGACCATGCAGGCGGTCAACGCGCTCAACGAAGTCGACGTTTTCTTTGTGATGGACAAGGGCGTGGCAAAGGAAAAGCTCATTGCGCTGCGTAAGGAAATCATCGAGCGCTATGTGAAGGATCGCAGCTATCGAATCGTCGAGGCGACGAACCCTGAGCGTCGTATCGGCGCAGGCGACTATGTGCGAACCGTCGAGGATCTGAACCGCGACAAGCAGCAGGTGTTCGAGCGCCTGATCGGCGAGGAACTCAAAGAAGGAGAATGCGGTGCGTTTCTCGTTTGGGGCGATCCGTCGCTGTACGACAGCACGATGCGCATTGTCGCCGCGATTTCGCAAAGCGGCCGGCATGCGTTCGAATACGACGTGATTCCGGGCATCAGCAGCGTTCAGGCGCTCGCGGCGAAGCACCGCGTCGCGCTCAATGCGATCGGCCGGCCGCTGCAGATCACAAACGGACGCACGCTCGCGCAAGGTTTTCCGGACGATGTCGATAGCGTCGTCGTGATGCTCGATGCGCAGAACGCATACAGGCAGGTCGCCGATGAAGATCTCGACATGTACTGGGGCGCCTATGTCGGCACCCCCGACGAGATCCTGATCGCGGGAAAACTGCGCGACGTGATGGACGAAATCGAGCGCACGCGTGCCGACGCGCGGCAGCGGCATGGGTGGATCATGGATACGTATATGTTGAAGCGGCGTGGCGGGAGCGCCGGCGAAGATAGCTGACGCACGCCGTCCGGTTCTGGTTAAAACCGCACCGGATGCGGCGGCAGTTCGCCGCATTCGTAGCGTTCGTGCAGGTCGGGCGTGACGTTCTCCCACACGAGCAGCATCGAGCGCTTCGGCGAATATCCCTTGTGGCGAATATCGGCCGGCATGGCGGCAATGTCGCCCGGGTTCATCGTGATGCGGGCGCGCGGCTCACCGGTATTCTTGTCGGCGATGTCCCAGACAATCTGATCCGATAGCTGCAGGAACCATTCGACGCGGTCGTTCCCGTGGAAGACCGGCAGCGTGAATTCCTCGGTGGTCGGGCAAAAGAGGCTATGCCCGCACACGGATGTCACCGACGGATTCCATGTGACATCGGAACGCGAAAGATACTTGAACAGATTGAAGGCATGCAGTTCTGCTTCGAAGCCGGGCTGCGCGTGAATTTCCGGTTCGTCCTGCGCAATGTCGGCGAACTGGCGATTGATCGGCAAGGTGTCGCGCAGCGGCGAATCGCCCGGCATGCCTGGCATGCGCGTCGTGCCGATCCGCCGGCGCTCGATTGCCGCGAGGTTGTCGCCGTGCTTCGTGCCGAACGCGGAGCCTGTTTCCTCTGGCGCGGCAAATGGGTCGAAGCCTTCGTTGACCCAATCTCGCAGGATGGCCTTGAAGGTGGCGAGGATCCGCGGCGTGCCGAAGCGCTGCGTGTGGTCGATGCGCGCGGTTCGATAGCTCGCGTTGTACGCGCCCGCAAACAGGTCGACGCTGCCGTAATGGTTGCGCGTGCCGATCACGTCGTCGAAATTGACCCAGCCGTAGAAAAAGTCCCATGCGACGTCGCGCATCATCGCGCGCAAAAAGTCGTCGACGCGCATCTGATGGGTACGGCGTGCACCGTTCGCGTGCCACCCGATCGTGGCGAAGTACGCGTCGCGGCTGAACTCGAAATCGCCGAGCGTGAATGTGCGATAGCCGGTGGACGGGTCGGGCTCGCTCGAAACGACATCGACATCGACATTGGGCAAAGCGGGGTTGCTGCTCATCGTGAGCTCCGGAAAAGGTACTGAATTGCGCGGGTGAGCGCTATATCGGGCGTTGCAAGCGCTGTTTGAGCGGGCCGCTGCGCTCGTCTGCCGCGGTGATCTGCCGCGTTGATCTGCCGCGTTGATCTGTCGCAGTACGCTCGCGCGGTTATCGGATGCAGATCTCGGCCCACTTCTGCACCGAGTGCTGTCCGAGCATCGTCTGCAGTAGCAGCACGCCGTCGTTCACGGCGACAAAGCGATAGGCCGCGCCGGCTGGCAGCAACGCCTGATGTCCGCGCCGCAGGCGCATGTAGCCCATCGATTGCCCTTGCGGTTCGTCGTCGAAACGCACGCTGCCCTGCGTGGACGGTTCGACGAGCGGCGCTTTGGCCGCTTTGACGAACTGTACGTCGACCGTGCCGTCGAGCACGATCGCGAACTCGTCATGTGCTGCGGCGAACCATGCGGATGTGCGATGCGCTCTGAGCACCTCGATCACGTAGTCGAGGTTGCGGCCGACGACGACCTTTTCGTACGGAAGCGCGCCGCTCGCGACTTCGAAGACATTGGACATCGCAAAATGCGCTGCGCTGCCGTTGACGGTTTCGATCGTCCCTTTTTTAAAATTGTCGAGACTGGCTAACCACGTCCGTTGTTGCATCGATTCGCTCTCCAGGAAATTCGGGTGATGAGCGCATTTGAGCAAACGTTTTTTGCGGACGGCATACGTGTCGGAACAGGCGGCACTGGAAACGAAGCCGGTGCCAGTCGAATGAATGGCGCAAAATAGGCGAAAAAAGGACAATCCGCCATTTAATGAATTGCCCTTAAAGGAGGTTTGTCGATCGCTTATTTATCTGTTGCAGGATATTGAATTTGTTTGGTATTCCTTTGCATCGGAATAATCTGTTTTCCTATATTTACCGGCATTCGTTTCCGGCGTGCCAATAACAGAGTCAAGCCGTCATGCGTCTCCTCGCGGGTGTTCAAAGCTCCCCGCTTTGCTTATCTGGCGCGTTCAGGAAATCATGTAATTCATCTCGCACCGCGTCGAAAATGTGTAGAATTCCCACTTGTTTTTAATCGAAGCCCGGTTAATCGCGCCGCGATTTCGCATTGCACGAAAATGCCAATATGTGAATTGAAGGTTACAAATAACTTGTAATCCATATGGTTAAAGGAGCTGACCACTCTCAAGGTCGCATTACGCGATGGCATTGGACTCGAAATGATCCATAAGCCTTCGCGTTCAGGAGACAACTATGAAAAAGAACGCGGTATCCGGCGTTCTCGCTTTGCTTCTCGCATCGGCTGCTCACGCGCAGTCTTCCGTCACGTTGTATGGCCGGATCGACTCCGGCATCGAGTACATGAACGGCGTGCCGGCCGGCTCAGGTCCGAACGGTGCCGCCAACCGCGAGTCGTCGCGGTTTCGTGCCGAGAGCGGCGACTGGGGTACGAGCCTGTGGGGCTTGAAGGGCTCCGAAGACCTCGGCAATGGTTATGCCGCGGTGTTTCACCTCGAAGGCGCGTTCAGCACGACGACCGGCGCGGGCAGCACCGACGGGCTCTTCGATCGCTACGCAACGGTCGGTATTGCAAGCGAGCGCTTCGGTACGCTGCTGCTCGGCCGCGAGCTGTTTATCTCGAACGGGGTATGGGACTTCGATCCGTTCGGCCAGTCGAACTGGTCTTCGGCGTCGCTCGTGCGTGGCCGCAACTGGCTGCATTCGAGCAACACGATATCGTTCCAGACGCCGAAGTTCTCGGGCTTCGACGCATTCGGACAGTACGCGCTCTCGAACGCGACGAACTTCAACGGCAACGGTACGACGCCGCAAGGCCGCTGGGCGGGGCTGCAGCTCACGTATACGACGGCTCATGTGCAGGTGCGCGGCATCTACGACGAGATTCGCGATGCGCAAAACGGTCTGCTCGACGATCCGTTCACTGCGTCGCGCGAGTACACGGCGGCGGTCAACCTGTTCTTTGGCCCGTTCAAGATTCAAGGCGCGTATCAGGCAATCCGTACCTCCGGTGCGCCGGCCACCACGGGCGTATCGCCGACCACGCTCGACCACGAATGGGGCGGCGTAACGTGGCAGATCTCGCCCGCGGCCGCGCTGATCGCAGCGGTGTATCACGTGAACGCGAACAAGGGCGCAGGCAATGCGACGCTTTATTCGGTCGGGGGCAGCTACAACCTTTCGAAGCGTACCCTGCTCGACTTCCAGGTCGCGACGGTGCAGAACAGCAGCACGGCGAACTTCGGCCTGAACGCGAACAATGCGGGCAATACGGTCGCAACGGATAACCCGCTCGTCGGACATAGCCAGTCGGGCGTGTACGCCGGCATCCAGCATTCGTTCTGAGTGCGGTTTGCGGCGTCGTGGCCAATCGCAAGCGAGGCCGTGGATATCTCGCGGCCTTGCTTACGATCGAACGACGACAGTCGAACGGCTAAGCGGCTGATTCGAAGTATCCCGCCGCATCGATATCGTCCAGCAGACCCGGCTGCGTGGGCTGCCAGCCGAGTACCTCACGTGTGCGCTGGCTCGACGCGGCCGCGTCGATCATGGCGAAGCGCGCGAACCAGCCGAAATGCGCAGCGGCTGCTTCAGGCGCCAGTGCGACGACCGGCACATCGAGGCCGCGTCCGATCGCTTGCGCGATCTCCCTGAACGCAATGCCCGGTTCGTCGATCGCGTGATATTTCGCGCCGGCTGCGCGCCGCTCGAGCGCGAGCCGGAACGCGCGCGCCGCATCGCGCCGATGCACGGCGGGCCAGCGATTGAGTCCATCGCCGATATAAGCGGACACGCCTTTCTCGCGTGCCACACGGATCAGATGCGGAACGAAGCCATGATCGCCACGGCCGTGAACCGAAGGCGCGAGCCGCACCACCGACGCAAGCACGCCGCGCGCGGCAAGCGCCGTCGCCGTTACCTCGGACGAGCGCGGATACGAGTCGGACACCGGCACCGGGCCGTCATCCTCGGTTGCGACCCGTCCTTGTGCGAGCAGCGCAACGCCGGACGTGACGAGTAAGGGCCGTTGCGAGCCTTCGAGCACGCTGCCGATCGCTTCGATCGCCTGTCGATCGATCTCGCAGTTCTGCGCGAACTTCGAGAAGTCGTGAATAAACGCTGTATGGATGACGCCGTCCGCTGCTTCGGCGCCGCGGCGCAGGCTATCGGAATCTTCGAGCGAGCCGCGGTGCACAGCGGCACCGGTCGCGGCGAGCGACTCGGCCGCTGCAGCGGAGCGCGCGAGTCCCAACACCTCGTATCCCGCGTCGAGCAGTTCCTGGACAACGGCAGAGCCGACGAATCCGGTCGCACCGGTAACGAATACACGCATTGCTTTCCTCGAGTCGAATGTGGACAGCGGCCACTCTCGGCTCATAAGCTATGCGGGTAAAGTAGTGACGTTATACAGGTATATCGACCAACAGGATCAAGCCATGCCGTCGACGAGCGCTTCTCAACCGACCTATTCGGCCAGTTCGGCCCATACGCTTGGCGCCTACCTGAAGGATCGCCGCACGAAACTCGATCCGGCGGCGCTTGGTTTGCCGGCAGGGCGCCGGCGCACACCGGGACTGCGGCGTGAAGAAGTCGCACAGCGCGCAAACGTCAGCGCGACGTGGTACACGTGGCTCGAACAGGGGCGTGGCGGCGCGCCGTCCGCCGAGGTGCTCGACCGTATCGCGCAGGCGCTGATGCTGACCGACGTGGAGCGCGAGCATCTGTATCTGCTTGGGCTTGGGCATCCGCCCGAAGTCCGTTACGACGGCGCGCAGGCCGCCGCGCGCGTATCGCCGCGACTGCAGCGCGTTCTCGATTCGCTCGAACTGAGCCCGGCGCTCGTGAAGACGGCGACATGGGACATCGTTGCGTGGAATCGCGCGGCGGCCGCCGTGTTCGAATACGGTGCGGCCGCGCCCGTCGAGCGCAATATCCTGCGCCGGCTGTTTTGCAATCCTGATGCGCGCGCGTGGCAACGCGATTGGGAAAGCGTCGCGCGCTTCGTCGTCGCGGCATTTCGTGCCGATGTGCTGCGGGCCGGCGCGAGCGCTGAAGTCGAAGCGCTTGTCGATGATTTGAACCGGCGCAGCCCCGAGTTCGAAACGATGTGGCGCGATCATGACGTGCGTACGCATGGCGAAGGCAGCAAGCATCTGCTGCATCCGGTCGCGGGGCCGATCGAACTCGAATTCTCGAGCTTCGCCGTCGATGGCCGGCCTGAGTTGGGGATGGTCATCTATACGCCCGTTACGCCTGCCGATGCGCACCGGATCAGCGCGCTGATCGACGCTGTACCGCAGACGCTGGTGCATACGTCGTAGACCATACATTCTCGTTTCAGGCACTCACTGAGGTTACGCCCGGTTCGACGCGATACTTGTCATGCGCGTCAAAAATTCGCATCGCGACGCGAGGCTGTGTCAGGGATTACCCGGTTGACCGCGTTGCAGCGGTCGTTTAATTTCGTTTGGCGCTGGACAAGGTCGAACACGATACGCCCCGAGCACCCACAGTTGAGGCACGATGCATGCGGCCCGCATGTCCCGTGACCGATCGGCCCCGCATACACGGCCACCAGACGGCCGGGTTCAGGAGGAGACGACGCGATGAAGGAGAAGGCCCGCTGGCTGGTGATTTTCTTCTGCTTTCTGGCAATCGCAGTCAACTATATCGATCGCGCCAATCTCGCGGTCGCTGCGCCTCACATCATGAAGGAACTCGGCATCGGGCCGGCCGGCATGGGGCTGCTGCTAAGCGGTTTTTTCTGGACCTATGCGGTCATGCAGTTGCCGTTCGGCTGGTTCATCGACCGTATCGGCGCGCGCATCGCGCTGCCGCTCGCGGTCGGATGGTGGTCGGTGTTTACGGCGGCGACGGCAGTGGCAAGCGGCTTTGCCGCGATGTTCGGCTGCCGCCTGATGCTCGGCGCCGGCGAGGCGGGCGCTTACCCGTCATGTGCGAAACTCGTGAGCCAATGGTTTGCGCGCGACGAGCGGGCACTTGCAACGAGCATTTACGACAGCGGCTCGCGTACTGGCTCCGCACTATCTCTGCCGATCGTCGCGGCAATCATCGCCGCCTGGGGATGGAAGGCATCGTTCGTGATAACCGGTGCGCTCGGCGCCGTGTGGATTCTCGGCTGGGTTGCGTTATATCGCGAGCCCGCTGTCAATGCCGTTTTCGAGCGACGCAAACCGGCTGCCGGAACCCGCGCCGCGCAAGCCGGCGCATCGCCTGCCGCGCCTGCGATCCGCTGGAGCACGCTGTTTCGCTACCGCACCGTGTGGGGCATGATGTTCGGCTTCTTCTGCCTGAACTTCGTCATCTATTTCTTTATCACGTGGTTCCCGAGCTATCTCGTCGAGGTGCGCGGCTTTTCGCTGAAGTCGCTCGGTACGCTCGGCACCTTGCCTGCAATCGCGTCGATTCCGGGCGGCTGGTTCGGCGGCTGGCTTTCCGATGCACTCGTGAAGCGCGGCTGGAGTGCTACCGCCGCGCGCAAGACCTGCATCGTGGGCGGCATGCTGCTCTCTTCGGTGATCACGCTGACGGCCGTCGTGCCAGGCATCTACGAGATGCTCGCGCTTTTTGCCGTCGCCTACGGCAGCCTCGCGGCCGCGGCGGCAAGCATCTGGTCGCTGCCCGCGGACGTTGCACCGACACCGCAACACGTCGCGTCGCTCGCGGGCATCCAGAACTTTGCATCGAATCTCGCCGGCATTGCGCTGACGACTTTCACGGGAATCATGCTGCAACTGACCAAAGGCTCGTTCACGATTCCGCTCGTGGTGGCCGGCGTATTCTGCGTGCTCGGCGCGGTGAACTACCTGTTTATCGTTGGCCGTGTGGAACCACTGGATACGAAGCGGGCCGATGCGATCGAGCAGGAAGCGTACGCGCGCCATTCGTAAGGCAGCGGCGCAATAGCGCAGTAGCGCAGCAATACGCATTCACGCCACGTCATGTCATCGCGCAGGCTTTGCGCGTCACCCGTTCACCTCTGCGTTGATGCCCATGTCAAAACATAAACCCGCGTCGTATTCCGAAGTGATCGTCGGCGTGGACGCGTTGCATGCGTTCGTCGTGTCGATCTGGCAGGCGGCCGGCAGCACGTCGCGCGAGGCCGCGCTCGTGGCCGATCATCTCGTCGAAGCGAGTCGTTGCGGCCACGACTCGCATGGCGTCGGCATGATTCCGCGCTATATCCGTGCATGCCGCGAAGGCGAGTTGAAGCTCAACGCGCACGCGCAGCTCGTGCGCGACGCGGGCGCCGTGCTGACGATGGAAGGCGCCCGGGGCTTTGGACAAGTCATTGCATTCGAAGCGATGGAACGCGGCATCGAGCGGGCGAAGCAGATCGGCATCTGCGCGGTCGGTCTGCGCAATGCGCATCATATCGGGCGCATTGGGCATTGGGCCGAGCAATGCGCACGCGCGGGGCTCGTGTCGTTTCACTTCGTCAATGTCGCGGGCGATCCGCTCGTTGCGCCATTCGGCGGCATCGACCGCCGCTTCGGCACGAATCCATTCTGCGCGGCGTTTCCGCGCGCAGGGCGCGCGCCGCTCGTGCTCGACTTCGCGACGAGTGCGGTCGCGGCGGGCAAGGTACGCGTTGCGTTCAACAAGGGCATCGAAACGCCCGCGGGCGCCTTGATCGATGTCGACGGCCGGCCGACGCGTGACCCGGGCGCGTTGTTCAGCGAAGGCCAGCATGGCGCGCTGCTCGCATTCGGCGGCGCGGTGGCGGGACACAAAGGCTCGGGTCTCGCTGCGATGTGCGAAATTTTCGCGGGCGCGCTCAGCGGCGGCTTTACTTCGCGAACGGAAACGATCGTGACGACCCATGCAATCGTCAACTGCATGTTGTCGGTGATCATCGACCCGGCTGCATTCGACGCACCGAACAGGGACACCGAGGCGGATGCGTTTGTCGACTGGCTCAAAGCGACGCGGCGCGTCGAAGGTGTCGACGAAGTGCTGCTGCCCGGCGAACGCGAAGATGCGGTACGCCGCGAGCGCACCGCGCAGGGCATTCCGGTCGATCTGACGAGCTGGACGCAGATTATCGACGCGGCGCGCGCGGCGGGGATGACGGACGCCGCGATTGCGCAGTACGAGGCGCGTTGACCGTTTTGCCCGGTGTAGCGCGCGCAAGCTCGGCGCGCGCGAATTCGACGAAACGCCTGACCACCGCATTGTCGCGATCGCTTTGCCACGCAAGGCCGATTTGCCAGCGCGCGGAGGCGTCGCGCAACGGAATGATCCGCGCATCGCGCAACAGATATTGCGTGCGCGACGGCAGAAACGCCGCGCCGACACCGGCCGCCACCGCGGCGAGAATGGACTGGATGTCGTCCGCCTGCTGAACGATGTTCGGCACGAAATGATGCTCGCTGCACCACTGATCGATTTGCGCGGCGAGCCCCGGACCCTGGCGCCGCGATAGCGCAATCAAACCGAGTTCGTTCAGCGTTTGCAGATTCGCCGGCAGGCGCTTCCAGCGCACATGCTCGGGCACGGCAAGCGCGAGCGTTTCATCGATCACGCGAATCACGGATAAGCCGTGATCGGCGGGCAAGCGCACAAAGCCGATTTCGAGTTGACGGGCGAGCAACCGTCGCGTCTGCTCCGCCGACGACAGATCGTGCAAGGTCACGCTGATATCCGGATGCTGCTGCCGGAACTCGGCAATCAGCCGCGGTGCGATGGTCAGCGTCGACAAACCCAGTCCGACGCGCAGAAACCCGCGCTTGCCGCCGCTCGCTTCGCGTGCCCGCGCGAGCACGTCGTCGGCATTGCGAACCAGCGTTTCCGCGTCGGCAAGGAAGGTTTCACCGAATACGGTCAGTTCGGCGCCATGCCTGCCGCGCTCGAACAATTTCGCACCGACGCTTACTTCGAGCGCAGCGATCTGCTTGCTCAGCGCGGGCTGGCTCAGCGCAAGCGAATCGGCCGCGCGGCCGAAGTGCTTCATGCGAGCGACGGTGAGAAACGCGCGGAGCAGGCGAAGTTCCATTCCAAAAGGCGATCAGATACGTAAAAACATTCATTTTACTTATTGATAGCGTGGGAGTTCAATGGGTGCATTCCCAGTTGGAGTGCATCATGACGTCGCCTTCCAGTTCGACGCTGCGGATCGCCGCTATTTCGCTTGTTTCGCGTCGCGGCGAAGCGCGCGATAACGTGTCGCGGATCGTTGCCTTGCTCGAAGAGGCCGCGCGCGCGGGCATCGCGCTCGCGGTGTTTCCGGAGGCGTGTATTAGCGGTGTGAGAGCGGGTCGTGTGTCGGACGCTGCAGCCGATGTCGCGACGTCGAGGCTTGAAGAACTGCGCGCCGTCGCCGAACCGCTCGATGGTCCATCGATCAGCGTGGTCGCACAGGCAGTCGAGCGAACCGGCGTCGCGGCCGGCGTCGGATGGATCGAGCGCGGCGACGGGCGGCGCCTGTTCAATAGCTACGTCGTTTGCATGCCGGACGGCACGCGTCATTGTCATCGTAAGCTGCACGTGCACGGCGGCCGGCTTGGCAGCGGAAACCGCTTTACGGTGTTCGATACGCAATGGGGCGTGCGCGTCGGCATTCTGATCGGCGCCGATAACGAACTCGTTGAAAACGCGCGCGTGACTGCGTTGATGGGCGCGACGTTATTGCTCGCGCCATATCGGTGCGAGTGCACAGGCCCCCGCGGCACAGTCGAAGCGCTTCGCCGCGCGCTGCCCGGGCGTGCACTCGATAACGGCACATTTATCGCAATGGCCGCTGGCCGCGACGACGCGTCCGGCGATGAAGCTGACGATGAAGCCCGCGGCCATTGCGCGGCGATGATCGTCGACCCGCACGGCGACGTGCTGGCCGATTCGATCGATTGCCACGGCATTGCTTCGGCCAACCTGGACCTTGCACTTGCGAATGCGCGCGTCGTGCAGCTTTGGCGCGCGGCGCGGCGTCCCTCCTTGTACCGTCCGCTGACGGCAACCGGCTCGCACAACGACGATTTCGAGCCGTTGCCGGAGACCGGGCAGGCGACGGCGCGTGGCGCGGTCCCGATCAGCTTTGCCGTTGTACGCAGAGGCACGAAGCCGTCATCGTCGGGCGGTGCGCGCTGAATGCGTTCCGCGTTCCGGTGAATCGCACACGACGAGCAGCGTTGGAAAATCGCGTGGGCTTGGCAGACGATCGTTGTGTACGCATCGAAGCGAGTGTGCGGTCAACAGAAATAAAAGAGGAGCTCGCTGCGCGGCACAGACCGTGCGCCGGCAAGCAGCAACGGACCGGCGCGATCATGGGTTCAAGCTTGGCCGTCAATGCGGCCTGAGCGTGACGACGTCGGCGAATGCGGTGCCGGCCGCGCCGATTTGAACTAATTGGGTGAGTTGGGTAATATTGCAAACGTCCGATTGGTCGATCTGAGGCAAAACAGCATGGACGGCAGTGAACAGTTGGCGGCGAATGCCGTCGGCACCGGGTCCGAAAGCGACGCGTGGCTCGCCACGCGCGAGTCGCGCGCCGTGCTGCAACCGCGGCGCAAGCCGTATTGGCACGCGGTCGATACGGGCCGTCATCTGGGCTACTACAAGGGCGCGCGTTCGGCCACGTGGCATGCTCGCGTTTTTGTCGGATCAGGCAAGTATGAGGAAATCCTGCTTGGCAAGGCCGACGATAGCACCGGTGCCGATGGGCTCACGGTGCTCGACTACCGGCAGGCGCTCGAACGTTCGCGCGAGTGGTGGTCGGGCAAGGGCTACGGCGGGGCGCCCAACGATCTGAAGCAGCGCATCAGACGAAGCCGCCCGAAGAAACGCGTGCAGACCGACAAACTCGACGAAGTCGCGCTTGCATGGGCGCGCGAACGTCCGGACCTCGATCTGAGCCTGATGGGGCTGTTCATGCGCATCAAGCAGGCGCAATACATGCACGAGCGGCGCCTCACGGTGATCTCCCGGTCGGTTGGCGTCGATGTCGGCGAACTGCATGTACTGCTTGCGTTGCGCCGCGTCGGCGCACCGTACGCGATGCGGCCGACCGATCTGTTCCGGGCGCTGCTCGTCACGTCCGGCACCATGACCAAGCGCATCGATCGGCTCGAGCGGGCGAAGCTCGTCGCGCGCGTCGCCGACGCTGAAGACCTGCGTGCGTCGAACATCGTGCTCACCGCGGCGGGCGTCAAGGCGGCCGATGCGGGAATGGAGCGGATCGCGGAGGGTCTCGGCGCATTGCGCGAGGCGATCGGCATGAGCGACGAAGAGTTCGGCGAGGCGGACGCTTACCTCAGGCGCATTCTGTCGGCGGCGTTCTGATGGTCCGTGGCGGTTGACGGCGCAATGGCGCCGCCCGCGGTGTCCCGTTCGCAGAACACTGTACGTCTTTGGTGAAGTATCTTCTCAGGAAGATACTTCCATCAGAGACCTCGCTAACGTTTGGGAAATCTTAATTCATCAGGTTCGAGGAAGCTGCGAACCGATGCGGATTTGCAGGCGCCGCGCACTTCAGTCGTCTTTTCAGGCAGCGGTACGGCGTGGCGCCGCGCGAATAATGCAGGCGTCTATGCGTGCAGCTCGGCAAACGCCGGAGCCGAGACGTGCAGCACCTCGTAACTGCGTGCGCGGTGCGAATGCATGGGCAATTGTTGTTGCGAAAGCGCCCAGAAGTCGAATCGAACGAGCCTCCAGTTGGTCGGGTCGAGCCCGACAGCGCGCGCCAGCAGACCGGGGGTGCGCTCGACGGCATCGAGCGCGGCATCGGTTTCGAGCCTCGAGCGTTCGATCAGATCGGCATCGCCATGAAGCACTTCGTCTTCGCGCGTGAGCGCGACGATGGCGCGCGGATCCGTCAATCGCACCGAGCGCGCATACGCGAGGGCCGGCCATGTTTCGACGGGCGGCGTGCCGAACGATTGCTTGATGCCGGCAAATCCCGGGCCGGCCAGGAAGCCCCACATCGCGTCGATACGCGGCCATAGATATACGGGTGCGTACTGGCTGCTTTGCGCGTCGAACCGGCCACGCTCGCGAATCAGAAAGCATTTGAGGCCAAGCCCGTCTAACGTATCGAACGAGGAACCTTTGCTCGCGACGCGCTCGCGGATCGCCCGCATGTCGTAATCGGCGGGCAGCGTAATCGAGTATTGCATGATGAACATAGCGTCTCCTTTGGGCCCTGCCGTGATTTACTCGTCCTTCACATATGACGCAAGGCCGTTGCCAAAGGACCAGTCGTCCCTGTCGTTCGGCGACAGTACCACCTGCACATCTTCAGGCCGCATGCCGGCGTTCGCCGAAAGCCGCGCGGCGAGCGCGCGATAGAGCGCCCGTTTGGTTGCGGTATCGCGCCATCGGCCCGCCACGATGTGGATGAACACGAGGTCGTCGCTGCGCTCGACGCCCAGATAGTGCGCGTCGTAGACCATTTCCGCGGGCTCGCGCTGCTCGATGATCTGGAAGCGGTCGTCTGGAGGCACGTTGTACGTATCGACAAGAGCCTGATGGACGGTGTCGGCGATCGCGCGCAACTGCGCCGGCGATCGGCCTTTCAGCAACGAAATACGGACGAGTGGCATGCCGGTCTCCGTTCGCGAACAGCAATAGGACTGCGCACGCATACGCCGAATGGATCGATTGCTGCGCATACAATGAAAGCGATGCTCGACGGTGGTCACGCACTGCCGGCAAGCGCAAGCGAGGTTGTCGCGACTGCTTGCGGTGGCGGCGCGAGCCTCGCCTTGCATCGAGAATACGGAACAACGCCGTTCACGAAAATCGCAAACTTTCAAACTGACCTATCGGAAATATCGAACTATGGCGGTCCGTACCAACCTCGATATGGATGTGCTGCGCACCTTCGTGCTCGGCTTCGAACTCGGCAGCTTCGCGCGGGCAGCGGACCGGCTGGGACGTTCGCAATCGGCCGTCAGCGCGCAATTGCACAAGCTCGAAGAGCAGATCGGCACGCCCCTCGTGCAGAAGTCGGGTCGCAGCCTTGCGCTGACGACGGCGGGGGAATCGCTGCTCAGCTATGCGAAGCGATTGCTCGAACTCAACGACGAAGCAGTGGAGACGATCCGCGGTGCGGATCTCGAAGGATGGGTGCGTCTTGGCTTGCCGCAGGATTTTGCCGATACGTTTCTGCCGTCGGTGCTCGGACGCTTTGCAAGGGCGCATCCGAAAGTACGTGTCGAGGTGCAGGTGGACGCGAGTGCGCGGCTGATCGAAAAGACGCTCAGAGGCGATCTCGACGTGGCGCTCGCATGGGGCAACAGCAGCGGCACGCCGTACGCCGAGCGGGTCGCGAACCTGGCGATCGCATGGGTCGGGCTGCCCGACTCGGGCAATATCCGCGATTGCGGCGGCAGCACCGGCGCCGATCCGCTGCCGCTCGTCGCCTTCGAACCGCCGTGCTCGTTTCGCTCGGCCGGTATTGCCGCGCTCGACGAGGCGGGCATTGCGTGGCGGCTCGTTTTTACGAGCCCGAGCCTGTCGGGACTTTGGGCCGCTGCCGAAGCGGGGCTCGGCATCACCGTGCGCACGACGATCGCGATGCCGCGCTCGCTCGCCGTGCTCGATCCGCTAGCAACGGGTTTGCCCGTGCTGCCGCCGATTCCGCTGTCGCTGCACCGGAAGGATCAGGAAGCGAACGCGGTGGTGCGCCGCCTGACCGAGATCGTGCTGGACACGGTGCTCGAAGAGATCAACGCGGCCTGATCGCCGGCTTATTCAACCTGTTCCGCGATGTGTTCCGCGACCTGTTTGGCGACGCCATCGCCGGCGGTCCGATCCGCTGCAATCGGCTCTTCCAGATGTGCGGCAAAACCGGTTTTCCCCGGCGCGATATCGGCCTTTAATGTCAGCGCCGGAATGTCGTACGCGCCGCGGTTTTGCGGACGATACGGAATCGGCTCGCGCGTGAAGAGCGTGTCGAGCCGCTCGCCGAGCGCGTCACGCACGATCGCATACCGCGCGTCGTCGATCCGGCTCATGCGATAGGCGACGAACGGCGGCAGTACCGCGAAGCCCGGGTAATAGAGCATTCCGTGCTGGATCGGAAAGAGGATATCGTCGATCGGGCCGTTGATGCCGCGCGGCGCGTAGTGCGATTCCCATCCGCCGGTCGTGACGATCAGCATGGCCCGCTTCCCCGCGAACGTGCCTTCGCCATAGCGGTCGCCCCAGTGCTGATCCGAATGCTCGCCTACGCCATAAGCAAAACCATACGCATAGACGCGTTCGAACCATCCTTTCATGATCGCCGGCATCGAAAACCACCACAGCGGAAACTGCAGCAGCACCGCGTCGGCCCAGCGCAGCTTGTCCTGCTCGCGCGCAACGTCTTCGCGTTGCAGACCGTTGGCGAATGCGTGGCCGGATTCGGTTGCCGCATTGAAGCGCGCATTCGCGTCGCGCGACGGAAAGTCGTGCACGTCGAGCGTGGTCTTCCAGTTCATCGCGTACAGGTCCGACACCTGTACCGTGTGCCCGGCCTGTTCGAGACGCTGTACCGCGAAGTCGCGCAGCGACCCGTTCAACGAGCGCGGTTCGGGATGAGCATAGACGATCAGAACGTTCATGACGGAAACCTCGGTAGGTGAATGATCAATGCACGCAGCGTAGGCTTTCGTCAGGTATATTTGAAATGAATTGTACAAATTCCTGGTATCAGGAAAGGCAATACATGGAAAATACTTTGCGACGTCTCGACCTCAATCTGCTCGTCACGCTCGATGTGCTGCTTGCGGAGCACAACGTCACGCGCGCGGCGCAGCGTCTGAACTTTTCGCAGCCGTCGGTCAGCATTCATCTGGCGAAACTGCGGGAGATGTTCGGCGACCCGCTGCTATTGCCGGGCCCGCGCGGCATGCGGCCGACCGCGCGTGCCTTGTCGTTGCGCGAGCCGTTGCGGCAGGCGCTCGAAGCGCTCGAGCGCGCGATCGCGCCCGAGCATCCGTTCGATCCGGCCGAAGCCGACCGGACCTGGCGGGTCGGTGCGGCCGACTATGGGGAAATGACGATCGTGCTGCCCGCGCTCAATGCGTTGCGCACTGCGGCGCCGCACACGCGGCTCGCGGTCATGCCGCTGATTCCGGGTCGCACGGCGAAGCAGGCGGAACAGGGCGACCTCGACCTTGCATTTCACACGACCGACGACGCGCCCTCCGAATTGCGCGCCCGGCCGCTATTCAAGGAGCAATACGTGCTGGTCGGCCGCGCAGGCCATCCGAAGCTCAAACGGCGGCCCACGCTCGCACAGTTCTGCAAGCTCGAGCATGTGATCGTTTCGCCTGGCGGCGGCGCCTTTCGCGGCGTGACCGACGATGCGCTCGCCGCGGTCGGGCTCGAGCGTCGCGTCGTGTTATCGGTGCCGCATTTTCTGGTGGTGGAGTCGGTGCTGGCCGATAGCGATCTGGTCGCGATGCTGCCGTCGCGGCTCGTGCGCAACGCCGATCGGCTGCGCGCTTTCGCGCCGCCGATCGACGTGCCCGGCTACGAAATGACGATGCTCTGGCACGAGCGCTCGCATCGCGACCCGGCGCATCAATGGCTGCGCGAGCAGATCGCGGCGTCGGTATGAATCACGTCAGCAGCTGTCCGCCGTCGACCACCAGCGATTGGCCCGTGATCCAGCCCGCGTAGGGGCTGGCGAGAAACAGCACTGCGTTGGCGATATCGTCGGGTGTGCCGAGGCGCCCGAATGGAATGTGGCGCAATGTGCCCTCGTAAAGCTTTGGATCGGTAGTCTTGCGTTGCTCCCATGAGCCGCCCGGAAATTCGACCGAACCCGGCGCGACTGCATTCACGCGAATGCGGTCGGGGGCGAGCGCCAAAGCGTGAGAAGCGGTGTAGTGCGCAACGGCCGCCTTGATCGCCGCATACGACGTGGTCCGCGTGCCCGGACGAAGCGCGGCAATCGAGGTCACGTTGACGATCGCGCCGCCCGGCGATTGACGCAGGAACGGCAGCGCGGCGTGTCCGGCCCGCACCGTGGCCATGAGGTCGACGTTGAAGCCTGCCTCCCAGCCGGCCTCGCTGTCGCCGCCGCCGAAACCCGACGCATTGTTGATGAGGATGTCGATGCCGCCGAGCGTGGCGCCTGCGGCGGCGATGTATCGGCTGATCTGTTCGGCGACCGCGAGATCGCACGTCGCGGTATGAACGGGATGGCCGTGCGCGCGCAATTCGGCATCGACGGCTTTCAGACTGTCGGGTTTGCGCGCGCAAACGGATACGGCGGCGCCCGATTGCGCGAAGGCAAGCGCAATACCGCGGCCGATGCCGCGCGAGCCGCCTGCAACGATCACGCGCTTACCGTTGAAATCGAATCCCATGAAGGTGCCCCCGTGATGGTGTTTGACGAATGCGTGAGTATCGCCGCAATCGCCGAACCATGTCGGGCACTGCTTGATGCATCGCCTCATGCATCGCCTGGTGCGCAGCTTCGCGCACCTTGGGCGGCATCAAGCGGGCGCGTACGCCTCGTGGCCCATCAACGCAAGCACATGCGCGCGCGTGCCGTTCGCGAGCCCTTCCATGCTGTAGCCGCCCTCGAGGATCGACACGACGCGGCCTTCGCAGGTCGCGTCGGCAATTTTCACGAGTTCGCGCGTGACCCAATGGAAATCGTCGTCTTCGAGGCCGAGGCCGGCGAGCGGATCGAGCCGGTGCGCGTCGAAGCCCGCGGAAACGATGATGAGCTCGGGGTCGAAATCGCGCACTGCCGGCAGCATCGCGGCGGCGATACGCGCCCGAAAATTCGCGGAATCGCAGCCCGGCGGCAACGGCACGTTGACGATGTTATGCGCGACGCCGGTCTCCGAGGCCGCGCCCGTGCCCGGATACAGCGGCGACTGGTGGCTCGATGCATAGAACAGCTCGGGGCGGTCGAAGAACGCGGCCTGCGTGCCGTTGCCGTGATGAACGTCGAAGTCGACGACGGCGACGCGCTCGAGCTTGTGCACTTCATACGCATACGCCGCTGCGATGGCCGCCTGATTGAAGATGCAAAAGCCCATCGCGCGCGACGGTTCCGCGTGGTGGCCGCACGGGCGCGTCGCACAGAACACATTGCGCGCGTCGCCGTTGAGCACGGCGTCGACGCCCGCACAGGCGGCGCCGACGCAGCGCATCACCGCATCCCACGAACCGGGCGACATCACCGTGTCGCCGGCGTCGAGCGGCACGTAGCCCTGTTTCGGCGCGATCTCGGCCACTTCATCGACAAAGTCGCGGCTGTGCACGAGTTCGACCTGCTCGATCGTGCCGAGCGGCGCTTCGCGCCACTCGAGCGCTTCGAACTCGGGTGTACGCAGCGTGCGCAGCACGGTTTTCAGGCGCTCCGGCGATTCAGGATGACCAGGGCCCGGTTGATGGTCCAGACAGGCGTCGTGCGTGTAGATGAGGGTCGGGAACATGGGGGCTGATGTCCGGGCTTGCCGGCATCATCTCCTTTGCGTGGAACAAGTTGCGCTGGGCTGCAGCGAAGGCGGGCGGCGCTTTGTGGCGAACAGGGTGCCGCGTGACGCGCCGCCGGACGTGAATCCCTTGAGTGTAGGGCGGCGCGCCAGTACAAGAATAATTAAACAAAGTTTGGCACGCTATAGAGATTTGCTTATGGTGCGTGTACTGCCTGCTCAGGTTCCGCCCGTCGCTCCTCGTATGCGCGGCGTGCCGCCGGCGTCGTTGCTTGCGCCATCGAGCGCCTGGAACAGCGTCGCTGTTTGCAAGAGTTCGGGAAGCAGGTGCCCTTGAGGCTGTCGCGGCCCATAGACGACATCGAGCGGAATGCCGAAACGGCCGAAGCTTTGCACATAGCCCGCGATCTGCGGGTTATAGCGGCTCCAGTCCGCGCGCATGCGCACGACGTTGTTGCTCCCGAGACGGTTGCGCACGGGCGCCGTGTCGAGCACGGCGAGCTCATTGACCTTGCACGTCAGGCACCAGCTCGCGGTCACGTCCACCAATACAGTCTTGCCGCTGGCAACGAGCGGGGCGATCGCATTCGGATCGAATGCCTGCCATTCGCCCGGCTTGTCGATGCGCGCCGGCGCGATCGATACCGGCACACTCGCAAGCGCGATCGTGCCGACGGCCAGCACGGCAGTCGCGAAGCCCGACCAGCGGTTTGCGCGTGCGCCATGAAAAGCCGATATGAACGCGCGCAGGCCGAGCAGCCCCGTCAGCATGACCGCCACAATGGCGGCGATCGTTGCGCCTGCAACCTTCAGCAACGAGGCAAGCAGCCAGATCGAGGTGCCGAGCAGCAGCAAGCCCATGACCTGGCGCAGGCGCACCATCCACGGGCCGGGCCGCGGCAGCCATCTGGCGAGCGCGGGCACGACTGCGAGGACGATAAACGGCAGCGCCATGCCAATGCCGAGCGTGGTCAGCACGGCGACGATGTCAATCGGATTGCGCGCGAGCGCAAAGCCGACGACGGTGCCGACGAACGGTGCGGAGCAGGGCGTGGCGAGCAGCGTGGCCAGCATGCCGGAAACGAACGCTTCGACAAGCGGCGCGCGTTGCGCGTTGCCCGCGCCGAATCGCGCGAATACCTGCGGCAAACCGATCGGCAGCCAGTCGAAGAAGCTTGCCGCGAAAAGCGTCGTCATGACCGCCATGCCGGCGAGAAACCACGGCTGCTGGAACTGGATGCCCCAGCCGAGCGTCGCGCCCGCAAGCTTCAATGCCGAGAGCGCGGCGGCGAGCAGCAGGAACGAGACGACGATGCCCGATGCCGTGGCGAGCGCGACGCGCCGTGCGGCTGCGCGTTCGGCGCCGGCCGATTTCACGAGCGAAAACACCTTGATCGACAGCACGGGCAGCACGCAAGGCATGAAGTTCAGCACGAGGCCGCCAAGCAGCGCAAGCGCGAGGATCAGGGCGATGTTTTGCGTTCCGCCCGGCGGTGTCGAAGCGGACGGCCCCGCGAACGTCGCGGCACGCGCGCCGTCGACGACCGTCAACTGCAGCGGCGCGTGAACGGTTGCCTGCGGGTCCGGGCGCGGCAGATCGACGTCGAGCTGCGCGCGATGTCCTTGATCGGACAGCTGCACGCGCGGTGCGGCGGGCAGACCTGCGCCCGCGCCTTCGACAAACAGATCGGGCGACTGGAACGCGGCGCCGGCGCTGCGCAGTTCGACCCTGAGGTGTTCACCGGTCTTCGTCGGTTCGAGGTGGTTGCGCACGACGCTGATGCCCGCTTGCGCCGCCGTTGCGGGCACGCTGCGCGCCGCGGCCGCGATGGCCGCTGCTTCGGCGGATGCGGCGCCCGTGCCGGCCGGCAACGTCATGCTGAGTTCCGCATGCTCGGGAACGCAGACGTTCGAGCAGGTCGCGTAATCGAGCGTCAGTGCGAGATGTGTCGGTTGATCCGGATGGGCCAGCCGGATTTTTACCGGCAGGATGAAGTCGCCGGTGTAGACGCTGTTTTGCAGGCCCGCGATCACGAGCCGCGACGGCGCGGGCCAGGAGACCGTTGTGCCCGCAACGTTCTGCGAAGCGGACCAGTTGAAGATGGGCGCAATGCCGGCATCGCCGGGCGTGCGCCAGTAGCCGTGCCATCCGGCCGGATAGCGGAATTCGACGCCCGCATCGAGCGTATCGCCGTGCACGCTGTCGGTCGCGGTGACGATGCGCACCGCGGCGCGCTGATCGCCGGTCCAGTCGGTAGCTGCGGCGCGGGCGGCAAGCGGTGCCGCGGCGGCGAGCGCGGCGAGCACGAATGCTGCGCCGATACGGGCGAATCGAAGCATTGCTCTCTCCTTCGTCGATGGCTTTCAGGGGCGTGCATTACGGCTCGTTCGACACGCGTGCGGCGCCGACGATACGTCCGTCGGGCGCTTCGAGCAGCACCGCTGTTTTTTCCCCGGTGGGTGCGGCAGGCGTGAAAGTGGCGGCCTTGCCCGACCATTGCCCGATCGGCTCGAAGGAGCGGACGATATTCGATTCCGTCAGCGTGCGGCCGCTGTTTTCACCACGCCCGACCGGCGTCACATGCTGCGGGTCGTAGCCGACGAGCACGACGCGTGCGTTGCCGACACCGCTGCCGACGCTGACGGTGATCGCGTTACCTTTACGAACACCGGTTACCGTCGCGGCGGTCGATCCGGCGTCCTTGGCTTCGCGAAAGGCCATTTCCGCCGCCGAGCGGTCGGAGCCGACGAGCCCGACCTTGCCGTCGACGACCATCTCGGGCGTATACGAGCCGTCACCGAAGCGGTGGGCGTAGGCCGCTTGCCGTTCGGTCGCGATGTCGAGCGAATACGGATCTTTCCAGCCGAGGTTGTTCCAGTAAGTCACATGAAATGCGAGCGGCAGCAGATCTTCGCGTTTCTGGCTCAGATCGGACAGGAATGCGTCGGCGGGCGGGCACGACGAACAGCCTTCGGATGTGAAAAGTTCGACGACGACGGGGCGCGGCGCGGGGGCCGAAGTCGCGGCGGCGGCCGGCAAGGCGGCAAGCAGGGCAAGGGATGCAAGCAGACGACGGTACATGATCGGACTCCAGGAAAAGGTTGCGTCATGTGTTGGTCGTGGTGCGGGCGTGGGAATGACAGGGTGGGGCGAAAAAGTTTGGGCCCCGCGCCTTATGACATTGACGTATAAACGTATCCCTTTTGCTTCGTTGACGCACAGCAACATGCCGCCGTAGATTCACGGTTTTCCTTCGACGGAACTTTTTCGTGTCCACTCCCGCTTTTGCCGCGGAGTCTGCGAATCCATCCGCCCGGCTTCAGCAGCACTTCCACATCGTTGCGTTCGACGCGCCGCTCGGCGCCGAAGTGATCGGCCTCGATCTTTCGCAACCGCTCTCCGGCGACGACTTCGCCCGCATTCACCGTGCGCATCTCGACTATCACGTGCTCGTGTTCCGCGACCAGCGCATCACGCCCGACGAACACGTTGCGTTCAGCCGCCGCTTCGGCCCGCTGCAAAACCACGTGCTGCGTCAGTTCGCGTTGCCCGGTCATCCTGAAGTGCTGATCGTGTCGAACATCGTCGAGAACGGCAAACCGATCGGGCTCGGCGATGCGGGCCACTTCTGGCATTCGGACCTGTCGTACAAGGAAAAGCCGAGCATGGGCTCGCTGCTGCATGCGCAGGAACTGCCGGCGGAAGGCGGCGATACGCTGTTCGCGAACATGCATGCGGCCTATGACACGCTGCCCGCGCATCTGCGCAAAGCGGTGGAAGGCTTGCGCGCCGAGCACACGTATCTCGCGCGCTATGCGGAACTGCAGGCGCGCAGCCCGTGGCGCCCGAACCTGACGCCGGAACAGATCGCCGAAGTGAAGCCGGTCGTGCATCCGGTGGTGCGCACGCACCCGGAGACGGGCCGCAAGGCGATTTTCGTCAGCGAGCACTTCACGACGCGCATCGTCGGCATGCCCGAAGACGAGAGCCGCGCGCTGCTCGACGAACTCTTTGCGCACAGCGTGCGAGCCGAGCATTTATATCGCCATGAATGGCGTGCGCACGATATCGTGTTCTGGGACAACCGCTCGCTGATGCATCTCGCGGCGGGCACGCCCGATCACCTGCGTCGCAAGATGTACCGAACGACGATCGAAGGCGACGTGCCGTTCTGATCGGCCCGGTGCGCTGAACGGCGGGCGGCGCTTACTTGCCGGGTTTGCGCACCGCCCGCACCTTGCCGCTCGCACCGCCTCCACAGTAAAACAGATCGGCGCCGTTCGATTCGAGGCCCGACACACCGATTCCCTGCGGCATCTCGAGTTTTTCGCGCACCTCGCCCGTTTGCGCATCGATGTGCCGCAATTCGCTTTCGTCGCCTTCCCAGGTGCCGTGCCATAGCTCGTCGCCGACCCATGTGACGCCTGTCACGAAACGGTTCGATTCGATCGTGCGCAGAATCGCGCCCGTTTGCGGGTCGATCTGATGGATCTTGCGTTCGCGATACACGCCGACCCACAGCGTGCCTTCGGCCCACGTGAGCCCCGAATCGCCGCCGTTGCCCGGCGCCGGTATCGTCGCGAGCACGCGGCCCGTTTCCGGGTCGATCTTCTGGATGCGGCTGTCCGCGATCTGGAACAGGTGACGGCCGTCGAATGCGGTGCCCGCATCGGCGGCGACGTCGATCGAACGCAGCGTATTGCCGCTCGCCGGATCGAATGCCTTGAGCGTTTCGCCTGCGGCGATCCAGACGCGTTTGCCGTCGTAGCTGACGCCGTGCACCTTGTCGACCCCTGGGAAGGGACCGTATTCGTGAACCACCTCGGCGGGCGATCGTTTCATGGTGAGCTCCTCCTGTGTCGTGTGACCGGCGCGGAACGTCGATGCATGCATCGTAGCCGCCCGGCGGCACAGCAGGGGAGTAACAAGACCGTCGTGAATCGCGATTCGGCGCGCGGCCTTAAGCGATTCGTGGCCGCACGGTTTGCGGGCGGCGCCTCGAGCGCGGCGCCTCAAACGTCCTGCTTATGTACCCAGTAATTGAGTGCCGCGCACAGCACGAGCAGTGTGCCGGTGACGAAGAACACCTGATGCAGGCCCACATGCGCGCCGATTTGCCCGCCGACGAGCGGACCAATCACTTGCCCGGAGAATTGCGCCGATTGCAGATAGCCGAGCGTCTTGCCCGAATGGCTTTCGTCGACGAGGTGCCGCACCATCTTCGCGATCGACGGCAACAGGCCCGCGATCGTCATGCCCATCAGGCCGCGCAGCAGCGCGAGTTGCCACCATTGCGCGACGAATGCCTGCGGCAGCATGACGAGGCCGGTTACGGCGAGGCAGCCGATGATCACGTTCGAGCTGCCGATGCGGTCGGCGAGGGCGCCCAGACGCGGCGCGGTCAGCATGCTGCCGAACGCGGATGCCGCCATGATGATGCCGGCCATGCGCGCAAGATGTTCGTGCGGCACGCCGAGCTGGCCGACGTACACGGTGATGATCGGCTCGATCGACATATTCGCGAACAGTACCATCATCGCGGTGACGAGCAGCACGCCGATCATCGTGCGATGCGCGGCGGGGCGGTGCGCGTCGGCGCCGCTCGCGCGCGGCTTCGTATCGGCGTGGCGATCGAAGTCTTCGCGGACGAGGAAAATCGTCGCGGCGGCGGCGACCGCGATCATTGCGCCGCCGACGAAAAACGTGCCGCGAATGCCGACGAGGTCGGGTAGAAAGCCGCCGACGAGCGGCCCGATCAGATTGCCGGACAGGGCACCCGTCGATAGCACGCCGAGCGCCCAGCCGGCGCGTTCGCGCGGCGCCTGCGTGCCGATCATCACGATCGATGCGGACGCGTAGCCGCCGACGAGCCCGGCGACGAGGCGCAGCGCGACGAGTTCGGCCACGCTGTGCGCGATGCCGATCAACGACATCACGACGGCCATGCCGATCGCGGCGCGCACGAGCATCGGTTTGCGTCCGAAGCGGTCCGCGAGACGCCCCCAGACCGGCGCGGTGATCGCGGTGCCGAAAAAGGTCGCGCCGAACGCGACGCCCGACCACTGGACGACCTCGGCCGGCGACTTCGCGCCGAGCTGCGCGACGTAGAGCGGCAGAAACGGCAACAGCATGGAGAGGCTCACCAGTGTGGTAAACGAGCCGAAGACGCAGACGGCGAGATTGCGCTTCCAGTACGACTGGTTGCGTACGACATAACTGGCGGGTTCGGGCTGCGCAACGGTTGTCTGTTTGATGGTGTTCACGGAAAGAGCCATTGGACCCTCATGTTGGTGTGCGACTTCCGACGGTTTTCGCAACGTGCGACGACATCCGCCGTTTAATCACATCAATGAATGCTTGTCACGCGCTTGCCTCGTGTTCGGCGCAAGGACGACCAAGGTAGGATAGGTGTAAACGCGTATCTTAAAAAATGAATTGATGCGATTTGGCATATCTCGATTCGAGATGACAACGGGTGCCGTCATGTCGGGCTGCGCGCTTTCCTCTGCGGGCTGAAGCGGAGTGTGGAACGGCGACTTCACGTGACATGCCCCAAGGTCGCAAGCATCGCCAATCAGCCAAGGCGACAACGACCTGTCCGCTGCCGGCGGCACTAACCCTCCGCCAACACCGGCAACAACAACATCGCCGAAAAACCCGTCCCACCCGGCGTCATCCAGCGCCGCGCGCGTCCCTGCCCGAACGACTGCACCTTACCTGCCTGCGCAAGCTGCTCGAGCGCGCGCTGCACGGTCCGTTGGCTCGTGCCAGACGCGAGCGCCAGCGCCGAACTCGACCACGATTCGCCGTCGGACAGAAACGCGAGCATCGCCGCGTGCTCGCCTTCGACAGGCTGCGCAAGCACTATTACGTCGCGCGACCCGCGCGGCGCTAGCACGAAGCCACGCTGCGTCGCCTGAATCCCGGCGAGCGCGCGTAGCATCGAGCGCAATCGGCCAAGTTCGACGCGCAGCCGTGCGCGATGCGTTTCGTCCGCGTGCCTTGTGCGAAAGGCGTGCGCAATGAGCACATCGCGTGGCACGTCGGCGGGCCATGCTTCTGCAAGCGTGCGTGCAAGCGTGAACAGCACCGGCCGCCGCGCAAGGCGCACCACCGTATGCGGATCGCGCACCACGTAACGGCAGGCATCGACGACAAGCGCTGTCGAGTTCAGCACCGCTTCGACTTCATCGAGTATCAGCAGCTTTTCTGCGCCGCGCGCGATCTGCCGCGCCGCGGGTGCCTCGAGCTGGCGCGTCGCGCTTTCGACTTCAGCGCTCAGCGCGGGAATGCCTGCTTCGCGCGCGGCGTGCCAGGCACGCGCAAGCGCCGCGCGCGCCGGCTCGCTTTGCAGCCGCCGCATCGCAATGCCCGCGGCCACCAGGTCGTGCGCCGCACGGAGCGCCGGCGGCAACGCAGCCGGATCGAGCGCGCAAAGCGCTCGCTCCGCATCGTGGAGGCGCCCGATCAGCAGCAGCCGCCGCACCGCCAGATGTCGCCCATGCGCGGCATTCACGCGATCGCCGTGCGTATCGAGCGCCGCGCATGCCGCGTCGAGCGCTTTCGTCGGCCAGTGCAGATCGCGCGACGCGAGCGCGATCTCCGCCTCGGCCACCACGCAGCGCGCCCGCGCGACGGCTTCCCTCGCGCCGAATGCGCGTGCTGCGCTGCGCACAAGCACTCTCGCGCGCGCGAACTCGCCGAGCTGCGCCATCGCGATGCCGCGCAGCGCCAGCGCCGGCGCGTCGTCGCGCAACGCAACACGGTTGAGCGCGCCGAGCGGGTCGCCCGCGGACAGCGCGCGCGCCGCCGACGTGATCAGCGAATCCATCTGTGCGAATCCCGACACACTTGTCACTCCCTCCATCGCGGCTGTGCGCATTAGTCTGGCATCACGACATCGGCACCGTACCGGTTCCGCTGTTTCGTTAGCCGAACATCTGTCGAAGGATACCTAAAGGAGGAACGCAAAATGACGACGCATGCAACCGGAACGCGCGATCAATGGCTCGCGGCCCGGCTCGAACTGCTCGAAGCGGAAAAGGAATACACGCGGCGCGGCGACGAACTCGCGCAGCGCCGCCAGGCGCTGCCGTGGGTGCGCATCGACAAGACCTACCGCTTCGACACCGACGAAGGAACCGTCACGCTGCCCGAACTCTTCAAAGGGCGCTCGCAATTGATCGTGTATCACTTCATGTTCGGCCCCGACTACAAGGCGGGCTGTCCGTCCTGCTCGGCCGTCGCCGATGGCTTCGACGGCATCGCGGTCCATCTCGCGCATCACGACGTGATGCTGACCGCCGTGTCGCGTGCGCCGCTCGAGAAATTGCACGCCTACCGGCAGCGCATGGGCTGGTCGTTCCCATGGGCCTCGTCGCTCGATAGCGACTTCAACTTCGACTTCAACGTGTCGTTCACCGCGCAGCAGCAGCGCTCGGGAACGGTCGAGTACAACTACGAACGCGGCGGCCATGCGATGGACGTCACGCCGCCGCCCGCACCCGTCGCCGAATTCGCCGCGCGCTGCGGCACCGATGCGGCGACTTACTCGCTCGACCGGCCCGGCGTCAGCACTTTCGTGCTCGAGGATGGCGTGGTCTATCACGCGTACTCGACCTATGCGCGCGGCGTCGACGGCGTGTGGAGCATGTACCAGTGGCTCGACCGTGCGCCGAAAGGCCGCAACGAGACGGGCGTCTGGTGGCGCCGGCATGACGAATACGGCAAGCACGACACGCGCGATAAACATGGAGATCAGGGCAGGGCAGAGCGGCGCGGTGAATCGTGAACGTTGTCCGCACAACCGATGTGGCTCCGCGTGAACGGCATGCCGCCGCTTCGGTTTCCACCACTGCTTCGCGGCGCGTGTTCTTCGGCGTGTCTGCGTTGCTGTTTATCGCGAGCGCGACGCTGACGGCGACCCTATGCGTCTCGATGTCCGCGATCGGCGATATGCCGATGCCTGGCGGCTGGTCGATGTCGATGACATGGTCGCGGATGTGCGGGCAGACATGGCCGCGTGCAGCCGCATCGTTTATCGGCATGTGGATCGTGATGATGGTCGCGATGATGCTGCCGTCGCTTGCGCCGACGTTGTGGCGCTATCACGAGTCGGCCCGCCGTCCTGGACAGCTACGCGCGGGGCATTTGACCGCTTGCGCCGGCGCGGGCTACTTCGTTGTCTGGCTTGCGCTCGGGGCAGCCGTGTTTCCTCCCGGTGCCGCTCTTGCCGCGCTCGCCATGCAGTGGTCCGCGTTTGCGCGCAGCGTTCCAGTGATGACCGGCGCGCTTGTGCTGCTCGCCGGCATGCTGCAGTTCACTTCGTGGAAGGCGCGTCATCTCGCGTGCGGTCGCGATTGGTTCGATTGCGTCGCGGAGCCGGGGCGTGCGTTAGCTGCCGCCGATGTCGCCCATGCGTGGCGCGATGGATTGCGCCACGGTGTTCACTGCGCCTGCTGTTGCGCGGGCTTGACAGCGGCTCTTCTCGCCGTCGGCATGATGGACCTGCGCGCGATGGAGGCGGTCACGGCAGCGATTACCGCGGAACGGTTAGTACCGAACGGCGAGCGCGTTGCACGCGCGATCGGCGCGATGGTCGTGATGATCGGGCTATCGATGCTTGCGCGTGCGTTGGGAGTGACTGCGGTCACGGCCTGGCCGCAGTAACCCCTTCACATTTTTACGCCTGCGCCGCGGCGGTACCCGGGCACCGCAACCGATGCAAGTCGCATCACACGCGCGTCGCGCATCGCATCAATACCGCCACCATCCCGGTCCCCATGGGCCCCAATCCCACGCGGCCTGCTCGTTCATCTGCGCGGTCATCTGCTGCTCGCGCGCGAGGTTGGCCTCGAACTGCTGTTTGCGATACGTATTCCATGCGGTCTGGTCGCCGATATAAAGGCATCCGCACGCATACGGGTCCGCATAAAGGAACACGACCTTATCGCCCTGGATTTTCTGTACGACCTTATTGGGCGGCAAGGACTGCAATTCCTGCCGGCGTTCAGGCGTGTTGGCCGGAAGTATCGTGAAGCCCGCCGCCGCGAGCATGTCGTCCTTTGCGCTCGCGCGTTCCTGCGGCGACGCACACGCGGCGAGCAGCACGCCGCAACCTAGCACTGCAATGGTCGTTCTGATCGAATCCAGCCGCATGGTGCTCTCCTTGCCGACGTGTTGAAACCTCGTTATTGGATGCATGAAGCGCAACGACACGCGCTCGTCCCGATTGCCGGACGCATTGACATCGACGACCTGATGCTTCTCCTGGGCCTCACAACGCTCGTAGACGTTATACCTTCCCGCGGGCAGTTTCACCAGCCTGTACAGCCCGCGCATATCGCCGAGGAGTGACCCGTTTCATATGCGCGCCAATGCCCGTCGGGCGTTCGCCGGTATAGAGGCGGCGATCTTGCCGCTGACATAGAATCAAACATCGCGAGATTACCTCTTCAACCTGCTGGTACCGTTTTCCGGAGCGTACGGCGCACAAATGAGCCATGAATCAGGGAGTCTGACGATGAACACCGCTGCTGAGCACGAACAGGAGTCGCGCGGTCGCCGCGAAATCTGGCTGATCCGTCACGGCGAAACGGAGTGGAGCCGCAACGGCAATCACACCGGGCGCACCGATATGCCGCTGACCGAACACGGGCGCGACCAGGCGCGCGCACTCGCTGCGCTGCTTCGCGACGTGCATTTCGATGCGGTGTGGTCGAGCCCGCGCTCGCGCGCGCTCGACACCTGTCATCTCGCGGGGCTCGGGGAGCGCGTCCAGGTGGAACCGGACCTGCGCGAGTGGGACTACGGTATCTACGAAGGACGCACAACCAAAGAGATTCGCGAAAGCGTGCCCGACTGGACCGTCTGGCATTCGCCGATTCCGCAAGGCGAGAGCGCGGAACAGGTGCAGGCGCGCGCAAACGCGCTGATCGAACGCCTGTTGACGATGCCGGGACGCACCGCGCTTTTTTCGCATTCGCATTTTCTGCGCTCGCTCGCTGGGTGCTGGGTGGCGAATTCAATCCGGTTCGGCGCGCATCTGTATCTGGACACGGCGTCCGTTAGCATTCTTGGTTTCGAGCGCGATATTCGTGCAATACGGCAGTGGAATCGGCTGCCGTCGTCGGTCGGCTGACACGGGCCGACGCTTTTCGCTTTTCCTCCGCCTTTTCAACCGCTTCGCGCACTTCCGGTATTTCCCGCGCCTCGACGCGATTGCCGAGCCCATACCGTTGCCGCGGTCGCGTGGATCGCGACGACGGCGCCGGCGGTCGCCGCTTGCCGGAAAACTTATGTCGCCGTATGTCGTCGCGGTGACGCCATCTCTGCGAAAACGCCGCCGCGCTTAAGCGGCAGATGCATGACACACCTCGACATAGTTTGTCGATGGTTTTTAACCGCCTCGCTTTCTAAAGTGCCTGCGTGGGACGCGACGGTGCGCACGCAACGATTCAGCCAGCCGACGCGATTTTCCCGGCCCTGAAACTGTTCGCTCTCTCTACGATCATGGCACCTACCCTCAAGCTCACCTATATCGTCCCGATGATCTTCGTCGGCATTTCGCTTGCCGAAGCGTTCGTGCTGAAATGGCGACACCGGCACCGCGGCGGCGAGCGGTTCGACTGGAACGAAATGCGGCTGTCGCTGCTCGATATGATCGGCCGAAAACTGATCGACCTTGCGCCGCTCTCGCTCGCTGCGCCGATGCTCGCGTTCGCATGGCGTCACCGCATCCATACGGTGGCGATGCATTCGGTGCCGACGCTGCTGCTCGTATTTCTCGCGCAGGAATTCTGCTACTACTGGTATCACCGCACGGCGCACCGTGTACGCCTGATGTGGGCGACGCACGCGGTCCATCATTCGCCTAACCAGCTGACGCTTGCCACCGCCTATCGGCTTGGCTGGACGACGAATTTCTCCGGCATGGGCCTTTTCTTCATGCCGCTCGTCTGGCTCGGCGTGCAGCCGCATATCGCGATGCTCGTGCTGTCGATCAATCTCTGGTACCAGTTCTGGATTCACAATACGTGGACGCCGAAGCTCGGCTTGCTCGAATACGTATTCAACACGCCGTCCGCGCACCGCGTGCATCATGCGTCGAACCTCGAGTATCTCGATGCGAACTACGGCGGTGTATTGATCATTTTCGACCGGCTGTTCGGCACGTACGTGGCCGAGCGAAAAGACCTGCCGTGCCGCTACGGGCTCGTCACGCCGACCCGCACGAGCAACCCGCTCGTCGTCGAATTCGAACACTGGGCGACGCTCGCGCGCGACGTCGTATCGGCGAGGAATCCCGGCATTGCGCTGAACCATATGTTCCGGCCGCCGGGCTGGCTGCCCGACGGCAACGGCGAAACCACCGAAGATATGCGCCGCAGGGCAGCGGAGCAGGCGCAGAGCGAGGCACGCGCACGAGCCGTCAAACGCGGTACGGAGATCCTACGAATCGCCGCCGCCGGCCATGCTCTCGAACACGCCGTCGCGGCGAACCCACGCATGCATCAGCGCGGCGGCCATATGCCCCAGTATCAGCAGAAAAAATGCATAGCCAAGCAATCCGTGCGCACGACGCAGCTGACCGTAGACGACGATATCGTGCGACAGGATCGGCGGCAGCTCGAAGCCCTTCCACATGATGACCGGGTAACCGCCCGCGGACTGCATCGCCCAGCCGATCAGCGGCATCGCGATCATCAATGCATAGAGCACGTAGTGTGAGGCCTTGGCCACGACCGCCTGTAGCGCGGGCAAATCGGCGGGCAGCGGCGGCGGGCGGTGCGTGAGCCGCACGCCAAGCCGGATCACCGCGAGAACCAGAACCGCGATGCCGAGCGGCCGGTGCCAGGCGAGCAATTGCGGGTAGCGCTCGCTGACGGTCGACACCATTCCGGCGCCGACATAGAGCATCGCGAGAATCAGGATCGCCATCAGCCAGTGCAGGATGCGCGCGGGCAGCACGAAGCGCTCGCCTTCGAAGCGGCGCACGGGAGCAGGCCTGGAGACAGACGTCGAAGCCTGCTGCGAGACGTTGTTCGGCGAGTTCATTGTGCGGCCCCTCCGTTTTGCTGCAGTTCGAGCGTGATGGCATCGGGACGCGGACCTTCGGCCGCGCGCCGCCTGAACGAGGCCGAGTAGGCGGCCGAGCGCGCGGGCAGCAACGGATCCTCGGAACCGGCGACGCCCTTCGGCAGAATCAGCGGATCGTAGTTGTAGTCGCGGCAATGGCCTTCTTCTTCCGTCGCGATCTGATCGAATACGAGCGTGCCCGCATCGATGCGCTGATGATCGGGACTCCATTCGATCGTTGCGTTGTCGGTCTGGTCGCCGGGATTGGCCGGGATCAGGATCATGTGCCACTTCACCGGACCGTTGTGAACACGCTGCAGCAGATCGTTGAACAGGAAGTTCGGCCCGAGCGCGCCGGCCTTGCTCCTGTCGAGCGCGGTGAACGGCTGCTCGGGTTCGAACTGCCAGCGCACATAACGGATCGTTCCCGTGCCGGTCTTGAAGCGAAACGCATTGATGCTGTGATACGTGCCGTTCGCGAAGCTCGACGGCATCGGCGTCTTGCCCATGTAGTCGAGGAATCGCTGCGTTTCCGGATGCGTCGACAAAAACGCCTTCATCTTCTCCGGGTCGGGCTTGTGCGTTTGCGGATCGGGCTTCGACGCAACCTGCAGTGCAATGAAGTCGGCCGGGTTCGATACGACGAAAATCGGCGTCTGGTCGAGCGCCATGCGCCATTCTTCGCCGTCGGGCAACTGGAAGCGCAAGCCGAGCCCGTGAAAGATCTGGTCGTCGTCGTTGCTGGTCGGCACCGCGCTGCTGGTGTTGAAGCGGCCGATCACGGGCACCGAGCCCTGCGCGAACAGCGCGGCACTCGATAGCACCGTGCCTGCGCCGTTCGAGTCGAAGCGGCCGCTTACGCAAATGCCTTTCGCGTGTGCGCGTCTAAAGCCTGGGTAGATCCTGCCCGTGTTGAATTGAAGGACGTTGGCAAGTGTGGAACCGCTCGTGCGGTTTGGCGTGAGCCACCCGCCCGTCCATGCGAACAGCAGCAGCAGAACGACGACGATCAGCGCAATGGCGGCTAAAGCCGGTAGAGGATGAGGGTTAGGCTTGCGCGACGGACCTGGAGACGACATTGAGCGACCTCCGTGAGAGCGTATTGGGGGGAAGGCAAATCCGCCGGCGCAAGCGTGCACCAAACAGGCACAAGCAGGGCAAGCAGCACCGGACTACTGGCCGTCGGACCTTCGGGCCGCCGGATGGAGCGCCAGTATGCTGCTTTCACATTTCTAGCATGTTCCGATAGCACGGCCAATTTTCTGTTTGTGCGGCAACGTGCAATTCTGGCCTGCCGTGTCTATTCCTTGCTCGGCGGCTTGCCCATTTTTGCGAGCGTCAGCGTTTGGTCGGCGCGGCCCCAGCCGCCGTCGGCGACTTCCTCGACGAGCACCATCGAGTAGGGACGCGCCTGTTCGCCGAAGTATTCGACGAACATCGCGGTCGTGCGATGGATGATTTCTTCCTTGCGGGCGGCATCGACAATGCCTTCCGGGAATTTGAAATTGGCAAACGGCATGATGCTCTCCTTGGGTGGTGGTGCTGATGGAATAAGTACGACGCGTGAATAAGGCAACGGCGTGGCCGTGCTCATGCGTAGCCGCCGTTCACGCGCACGACCTGCGCGTTGACCCAGGCGCCGTCGGGGCCTGCGAGAAACGACACGGCCGATGCGATCTCGTCGGGCTTGCCGATCCGTTCGAGCGGCGCGAGTTTCGCCAGGTGGTCGATCAGTTCCTCGGACTTGCCTTCGAAGAACAGGTCGGTGCCGACGGGGCCGGGTGCGATCGCATTGACGGTGATTGCGCGTCCGCGCAATTCGTTCGCGAGCACCGGCACCAGCGATTCGACGGCGGCCTTGCTCGCGATATATGGCCCGTAGCCCGGAAACGACTTCGCGATCACGCTCGAGGACAGCACGATGATCCGGCCGCCGTCGTCGAGGTGAGCGGCCGCCTGCGCCATTACGTTGAATGCGCCGCGTAGATTCGTTGCGATCGTCTTGTCCAGTATTTCGAGGTTATCGACCTCGATTCTCGCCATCGGCATGATGCCGGCGCTGTTGACCACGACATCGATGCGCCCGAACTCGTGCATCGTCTGCCTGAAAAGGCGCGCGACGTCGTGCGGGTCGCTGACGTCGCCTTGTATGGCGATTGCCGTGCCGCCGACGCTCCGGATCGCGTGCACCGATTCTTCCGCCTTGTCGTGGTTGCCTGCGTAGTGGATCGCGATGACGAAGCCGTCCGCGGCGAGGCGCATTGCGATTGCCCGACCGATGCCACGTGAGCCGCCGGTGACGATCGCTACTTTCCGCTTGCCGTTGTCCATGCGTGTGCTCCTCGAGTGATAGGGATGGTGTGTGGTCGAAGAGTATTGTTGTCGTTTAACTGGCCGGGATAAATGGCCGTGCATTGGTAATTGAATTCAAAAGGACTCAATAATTGGCCGGAGATGCCGGGAAAAAATTCCATGAATGTGATAAATAGGCGTTTATCCAGCGCATTCATTGCATCTTTCTGAATAAACACCGCCCATGGACCGACTCGACGCACTGCAGCTCTTCACCCGGATCGTCGAAGTGCAAAGCTTCAGCCGCGCGGCGGATATGCTCGACATTCCGCGCGCAACCGCCACCTATGCGATCAAGGAACTCGAGTCGCGGCTCGGCACGCGGCTGCTCGAGCGGACCACGCGGCAGGTGCGGCCGACGCTCGACGGTCAGGCGTTCTACGAGCGTTGCGTTCACGTGCTCAGCGAACTCGACGACGCGGAAGCGTCGTTGCGCCATGTCGCATCGAACCCGCGCGGCGTATTGCGTGTCGATATGCATGGCACGCATGCGACGCGCATCGTGCTTGCGCGCATCGATGAATTCCGCAGCCGCTATCCGAATGTCGAACTTGTCGTCAGTAGCGGCGATCGCCTCGTCGATCTCGTGCGCGAGGGCGTCGACTGCGTGATTCGAGCGGGCAATCCGCGCGACTCGAGCCTCGTTGCGAGGCGCCTCGCATCGATGCCGCAGGTCATCTGCGCGAGTCCCGACTATCTGGCCCGGCACGGTACGCCTCAGCATCCCGAAGAGCTTGCCGGGCACCAGTCGGTGCGCTTCTTCGCGAGTGGCGGCGGGTCCGACTATCCGCTCGAACTGACCGTCGACGGCGCGCTTCGCGCGTATGCGATCGGCGGGTGGATGTCCGTCAACGATGCCGAGAACTATGTGGTCTGTGCGTTGCGCGGCTGCGGGCTGATTCAGGTGCCGCGTTTTCATGTCGAAGACGAACTGCGCGATGGACGTCTCGTCGAAGTGCTGGCGCGATGGACGAGCCGCGAAATGGTCGTGTCCGCGATGTATCCGTACCGGCGGCAACTGTCGCCGCGCGTGCGCGTGTTTGTCGACTGGCTTTGCGAACTGTACGCGCAGAAGTTCGGTGCGGTTTGATCGCTTGAGCTCGCTGCGCCGCGTATCGCGTTACTTGTGCAGAAGCTTTATGCTTCGAGTCTGCTCGACAAGACAGCAGCGGACACAACAGACCCGGCGGAAACCGGCAAACAGGCACCTGCAAGCATGAGAAAACCGATAGACGGATTCGCCACAACAGTGATGATCGTGCTGTGCCTCGCGTGGGGCCTGCAACAGGTCGCGATCAAGGCGGTTATTGCGGACGTATCGCCGATGCTGCAGGTTGCGGTGCGTTGCGGCATCGCAGCGCTGCTCGTCTGGTTGTTCAGTCGCCTCGTTGCGCGCGAACGCTGGCTGCCCGGCATTGCGTTGCGCTCGGGCCTCATGGCGGGCATTCTGTTTGCGCTCGAATTCCTGTTTATCGCCGAAGGCCTGCGCCGCACGAATGCATCGCATATGGCGGTGCTGATCTATACCGCGCCGATGTTTGCGGCCGTCGGCCTGCATTTGCGGATTCCCGACGAACGCTTGACGTTGTTGCAATGGATTGGCATCGCGCTCGCATTCGCGGGCCTTGCGGTCGCGTTTCTTGCGCCGGCACTTGTCGCGTCGGTATTCGGCGGCGGCGACGCGAGTCCCGCGTCGCACGACTGGCTGCTCGGCGACTTCATCGGTTTATGCGCGGGTGCATCGTGGGGACTCACGACCGTTGTGATTCGAACCACCCGTTTGAGCGAGGCGCCGGCTGCGCAAACGCTGTTCTGGCAGCTCGCAGTCGCGTTCGTCCTGTTGCTGCCGTTCGCGTTCGCGATAGGCGATACGCATTTCCACAGCACCGCACTCGTATGGGCAAGCCTTGCGTTCCAGTCCGTCGTCATCTCGTTCCTGAGCTACCTTACGTGGTTCTGGCTGTTGCGCAAGTACTTCGCCGCCAAGCTTGGCGTGCTGTCGTTCCTGACGCCGATCTTCGGGGTCGCGCTCGGCATCTTGCTGCTGCATGAGCACGTGTCGATCGCCTTCATGATTGGCTCGGTGTTCGTGCTGCTCGGACTGATCGTGGTCAACGGACAAGCGTGGCTGCGCCAGGTACTGATGCGCGACGCGCGTCGTGTGACTTGACACAGCGCGTGAACGGGTCAACCATCCATTCATAAGAAAGATAAAGGACACACCGCTCATAATCTGGACACCGCTGCGCAACATGCGCAGCGAACGATCAAGGAGACGCGATGCCGGCCCCCGCCAAAGACGCAGCCGCAATGACGCCTTATCAGCTTCCGAATCCGCGCGAAGCGTTACGCGAAATCGTCGTCGATTCCGCCATTCCACAAGATGAGCGTCTGTGGGTGCCGCAGGCCGAAAATGTCTGGTTCCGTCCGCTGTGCCTCAATGTCTCGTCGGGCTACTGGATGAACCTGCTGCGCGTGCGCAAATCCGGCGTGCTGAGCCGCCATCGTCATCCGCAGGCGGTGCACGGTTTCGTGCTCAAAGGCCGCTGGCTTTATCTCGAACACGACTGGGTTGCCAACGAAGGCAGCTACGTTTTCGAGCCGCCCGGCGAAACGCATACGCTTTACGTGCCTGAAGACGTCGAGGAGATGATCACGTATTTTCAGGTGAACGGCGTGATGTATTACTGCGATCCGCACGGCCATTACACGGGCTACGAGGACGTGTTCACGAAGCTCGACATGTGCCGTGCGCATTATCAGAAGGTCGGCCTCGGCGCGGACTATGTCGACCGGTTCATCCGCTGACTGCATGGCCCGCGAGCAAAGCCCGCGAGGTAAGTCCGCGACGTGGGCCCCATTACCCGCACAGACTCGGAAGAGCAATCAGGGGGAGACAAAGCAATGCAAGCAAAGACGCCGCGTCTTAGGCGCATTCAATGGATCGCCATCACGTTTCTGACGCTCGCCGGCATCGTCAACTATCTCGATCGCAGCACGCTGTCGATTGCCAATCATTCGGTCAGCGGCGAACTGGGATTGAGCGCATCGCAAATGGGCCTGCTTTTGTCGGCATTTTCGTTTGCGTATGCGTTTTCGCAGTTACCGGTCGGCGCGCTGCTCGACCGTTTCGGCGCGCGGCTGATGCTCGGCCTCGGCATGTTCGTCTGGTCTTGCGCGCAATTGTGCGGCGGTCTCGTGCATACGCTACCGCAGTTTCTGGCGGCGCGTATCGCACTCGGCATCGGCGAGGCGCCGCAATTTCCGGCCGGTGCGAAAGTCGTCAGCGAATGGTATGCGTTGCGCGAACGGGGCCGGCCAACGGGTATTTTCACGACATCGTCGACCATTGGCCCCGCGCTGGCGCCGCCGATTCTCACGGTGCTGCTGCTCGCGTTCGGCTGGCGCTGGATGTTCGTCGTGATGGGCGTGCTCGGCATCGCCGTCGCGATCGGCTGGTATCTGGTCTATCGGAACCGCGCCGAGGTCACGCTCGACCCGTATGAAGTGCGGCACCTGACAGAAGAGGAGCCGCTTGCACGTGCGGAGCGCAGGATGACCTTCGCCGAATGGCGCGGCCTGTTCGGCAAGGCGACCACGTGGGGCATGATCTTCGGCTTTATGGGCGTGATCTACATGGTCTGGCTGTATCTGACGTGGCTGCCCGCCTATCTCGAGCACGAGCGGCATCTGACGATCGCGAAGACCGGCTGGATCGTGTCGATTCCGTATCTGTTCGGCACGCTCGGCATGCTGTCGAGCGGGTTTATCGCCGATGGTCTGATGGCGCGCGGCATGGCGCCGATGCGCAGCCGCAAGTGGCCGATCTGCACCGGGCTTATCGGCGCGGCTGCGTTTACCGTGCCCGCGGCCTATACGCCGAACCTCGCGCTTGCGCTCGTCTACCTGTCCGCCGCGATGTACTTCGTCAATCTCGCGAGCGGCGCCGCGTGGGCGCTCGTTAGCGTGTCCGCGCCGCGGCATCTCGTTGCGTCGCTCGGCAGTATCCAGAACTTCGGCGGTTATTTCGGCGGGTCGTTTGCGCCATTCGTCACGGGCATCGTGGTCGATCGAACGCATTCGTTCGTCAATGCGTTTCTGATCAGCGCGGCCGTGTCGTTTGCGGCGGCGCTCGTTTATATGTTCGTGGTGCGCGTGCCGATTGCCGATACGGTCGAACATGATCGGGCAGCCGGGACGCGAGTCACTCATTCGTGAAAACAGCATCATGAACGCAGCGTTTGCAACGACGTTTCTACCGGACCTGTTCGCGGGCAAAACGGTCGTCGTCACCGGCGGCACGCAGGGCATCGGGGCCGGAGTCGCGCGGCAGTTCGCGGCGCTCGGCGCGCGCGTAATCGCAGCCGCGCTCGCGCCGACCGATCGGCAGCGCGATGCGCTTGCCGCGGACGGCGTCGAAACCGCCGCACTCGATGTGTCGTCGCGGCAGAACGTCGATGCGCTCTTCAATGCGATGGCGTCGCTCGACGTGCTCGTGAACTGCGCCGGCGTAATCCGGCGCGGCGAAGAACTCGACCCCGACGTGTTCGCGCAGGTGCTCGACGTGAACCTGACCGGCACCATGCGTGCCTGCGCCGCCGCCCGGCCGCTGTTGCGCGCAAGCGCGGGCGCGATCGTCAATACCGCTTCGATGCTGAGCTATTTCGGCGGCGGCCTCGTGCCGGGCTACAGCGCGAGCAAAGGCGGTGTCGCGCAATTGACGCGTTCGCTCGCGATTGCCTATGCGGCAGACAACATTCGCGTCAATGCGGTTGCGCCGGGCTGGATCGCCACGCCGCTCACGCGGACGCTGCAGGACGACGTTGCGCGCTCGCAGGCAATACTCGATCGCACGCCGCTCAAGCGCTGGGGCACGCCTGACGATATCGGTCCGGCCGTCGCCTTTCTATGTTCGCCGGCTGCGTCGTTCATCACGGGAACGGTGTTGCCGGTCGACGGCGGCTATCTTGCCGCCTAGCGTCCGATCCGTTATGAAAAACTCGTTGTGCGTGCATCTAATAACGTGCGTATGACCACACGCTTAAGCTTTCCTTAAGGTTTGGATTGCTAGCCTGCGTGAGTTGACCTGGGCGTGGAGGACACCCGACAACTCGCGGAGCACCGATGAATCCAACGGATCAGATCATTGAAGGGGATATTGCTCATCTCGAGCAAGTGGTGCGGATGTTGTCCGTTGCCTACCGCGTCGACTTCGGCTATTGGGAGCGCCGGGTCGCAGCGTTGAAGGCGCAGGCCACGATGCGAAGCCATCTCGAACGCCTCGATCAGGTCGCTATCCGGATCAGCCGGATTCGCAGCGGCATGCCTCCCGAAACGGACTGATCGAATTTGTTCGCCGATCGCAGTGTCATCCTGAGGTCATCAGGACACGCCATCGCTTCGCCTGAATTCGACATGACGAAGAAGGTCTTCCCTCGACGCATCTTTTACCGGCCCGGTAACAACGACCGAAGCAACGATGGCTGCACGGGCACCCACGGTCTCGCGCCGCGGCTTCTGGCTTGGCGCCCGCGGCCGAGACGAAGCGCATGCGTGAGACCTTCGCCGTTCCGGAATCGTTTGCCGATGAAATTTGTGTTTCCTCGCACTGAGTGCGTGAGGCTTCAGCGCAGCGGCGACCACGCTTCAGGCAAGCAGATCGTCGATGTCGCGTGCTCGATCTGCTCGGGTCCGCCCTTGGGCGGCCAGAGTCCTTCGGCATAGTGGCGCCGTCTTAAGGACATGCGTTCTTCGAGACTCGCGAATCCCCAGATGTGCGCAATGCGAGGCGGTCCATCGAGCGCATACATATTGGCCACGAGGTGGGACGTGTAGGCTTGGGCCGGACCGATGGCACGCTCCCACGCGGCCATGGTCGGTGCGATGCCTCCCGGCTTTAGCCAATAGCGGCGAATTTCGTAGAATTCGCCGAGCGCCGCAGGCTCGATGTCGGGCAGAAAGGGAAACATTGCATAGCTTTCCATGCTTAATTGGACATGGCCGTTTCTGATATCGAACGGCCATGTGCTTTTCAATGCACGATCGCGTTCATGCTGCAATTCATGGGCGGCTTCGAAGCCGCGCAAAACGACAATGCGCGACAGTTCGCCAATCTCCGTACGCCATGCGCCCAGCAGGCGGCCTGTTGCGTCGGCATCCGCTAGCCAGCGATGCGCGCCCGCGGACACGGCATCTTGCTCCAGAAGCGAACACGATAGCGTTGCCAGCTCGTACAACATGTCACATCTCCGTTGGTGCATGGGTTCAATGATAAGTCGTCTTTGACGACTGCAAGCTGGTGAACATAAAACGGGCCCAACCTTGCGAGCCTTGCATCACGACCTGGCCGCGCCTCGCCAGCATACGCGCTTGGGCGTCATGCGTTATCCGAGCGCTGCACATGTGGAGGAACATGAAGCAGGTGGCTGCGAGTGCGGCAAGGAGGGGTCATCTCATGTTTTCTCTGGAGCTGGCGGAGTACATACAAACACTTTTCATAACGCCCGGCGCGACCGGGACGAACCGGTTGCGCCGGACGCATGCATCGCCAGCGGACGATGCATGCGTTAAAAGACCTGCTTAAACGAGGGTCAGCGTCACGTCGATATTGCCGCGCGTCGCGTTCGAATACGGACACACGACGTGCGCCTTGTCGATCAGTTGCTGCGCGGCAGCGCGATCCATGCCCGGCAACGAGATCTTCATCTCGACTTCGATGCCGAAACCATTCGGGATCTGACCGATACCGACGCTGCTATCGATCGATGCGTCGGCCGGCATCGAAATCTTGTCGCGCGCCGCGACGAACTTCATTGCGCCGATAAAGCATGCGCTGTAACCGGCCGCGAACAGCTGCTCCGGGTTTGCGCCGTCGCCGCCTGCGCCGCCCAGTTCGCGCGGTGTGGTCAGCTTGAAATCGAGCGTGCTGTTTTGCACCGTAGCACGGCCGTCGCGGCCGCCAGTAGCGTGGGCGTGAGCGCGGTACAGCACTTTTTCGATCGACATGATGAACTCCTGATGAACATTGAATGAAATGGAGCTGCTTGCGGGTTGGACCGAGGGCTCCTCGATGCGACCCGCGGACTGGACAAAGTCCGTTACAGCTTAATGCTTCGTGTTGCCCGACTCTCAATCTACTAGAAGATAGACAACTGGCGCTGCAAGAACGGCGAACCGCTTGAACTGCGACTGCGTTGACTGCGTGACGCGGATGCTACTTTGACACCTTCCACAAAACTTCGACTTCCTCAAGCCGCGATTTTGTCTGAAACAACCGGCTCGACAGCACGCTGCCCTGATAGGCGGCAAATAACGTGCGCGCCGCGCTTTCGGGCTTGCCGTTGACGGCAAGCGACCGTTCCTTGATTCCTTGCGCGAGCACCTTCGCAAGCCAGCTTTCATTGGCCTTGAAGAACGCTTGCACAGCCGCGCGAATATTGTCCGGCAGCGAACCGATATCCGCGGCGAGCATGCCGCACAGACAGATCTGATCCCCGTCGCCGAGCGTGCGGCCAAACAGCTTCGTGTAACGCGCAAGCTTCGCATCGGCCGGCAAAGACGCATCGACCGAACGCAGCAAGCCGAAAATCTCGTCGCTGTACGCGTTGACTGCTTCGAGCACGAGGTCTTCCTTCGACGGGAAGTAGTAGTGAATGCTCGACGTTTTCACTCCCACCAGCTCGGACAGGTCGCGATAGCTGAACCCGTTGTAGCCATGCAGCATCATCAGCGTGATGGCGTGATCGAGAATCTGCTCGCGAACGGTTGCTGTCGTGTCCATGGCTCGTACTTTATCTACTGCTAGATAGACAGTCAAGCGTTTCTTTTTAGTCGCACCTTAGCGGCCAGCCGACCCGCCTACGCGCGCCGACGACCGGCCGTATGCGAACCGCCCGCCGTTTGACCGACATCAACGTTCGGGAAAATGCGAAGCGCTGTCGATCAGAAGCGATCCTGACAAATGCATTTCCGCGCCGCGTTTTCACGCAGTTGCCTTAAGACATAAAGAGAGAGCGTGCGATCGCTTGATCCCCTGTCGGGGAATAACGCAGTCGCGTCGACCGTTTTAAGGAACGGCTGTTGCGTCGATTCGATCGACAAGGTTCGATTGAAAGCGGCAACGCCTGTATGTAGCAGCGTGTCTCCACTCCCTCTCTTTCCCAAGGCTAACTGATGACTGCCGCCTCCCTTGAACGACGCGAGTTTATTGCAAGAACAACGAAAGGTGCTGCCGGTGCGGTCGTGGCGAGTATTGCTGGCACCGCTGCCGGCATTCTGCCCGTTGATGCACGAGCCGCGAGTTCTGCCGCTGTACCCGCTTACCTCGGCGCTTCGCCGCAGGAGCAGCCGCCGCTGCCGTTTGCGGAGAATGCGCTGGAGCCGGTGATCTCGGCACGCACGATCGGGATTCACTATGGCAAGCACCATCGCGCGTATTTCGAGAACCTCTCGAAGCTTGTTCCCGGCACGCCGTTCGCAGGCCAAACGCTCGAGACGATCATCGTCAAGACATACGGCGACACGCAGTATGAAGACATTTTCAATAATGCAGGGCAGGCCTGGAATCACAACTTCTACTGGAATTCGATGAGCCCGACGCCAACGCAGCCGAGCGCAGCGCTGCAGGCAGCAATCACGCGCGACTTCGGCTCGCTTGACCATCTGCACGAGCAACTGGTCAAGGTGTCCGCGTCGCAGTTCGGCAGCGGCTGGGGCTGGCTCGTCGTCGAAAACGGCAAGCTCTCGGTGGTGAAGACGAGCAACGCCAACGTGCCTTTCACGTCGGGCAAGGCGCCGCTGCTGACCGTCGACGTCTGGGAGCACGCGTATTACCTCGACTATCAGAATCGCCGGCCCGACTATTTGAAAGGGCTGACCGCGAAGCTGATCAACTGGAATTTCGCCTCGGCGAACTACGGGAAGGCGGCATAAGCCGGTGCGATTGCCGCGTGCGAGTACGAGCGGTATCGAACCTCGCGCGCGGGTCGGTGTGTTCGCTGCGGCCGCCTGTCGGCCTCGATCAAGCGCCATTGCGGCAGATAGCCGTGCATCCGGTTCGACCGGCTGGACTAATTGGTTGAAAATGCGCGTGAGAATCCGCGCGTCATCCTCGGCTGATTTTTAGAAAATTGCCCGATATCGCGCGTGGCCGCAGATAAGAACTTGCTGCTTATTCAAGCAGCGCATCTCGATTATCGGATGGCATGTTTTCCGAAGCAGCTTCGGAGCGCGCTGCGTGGGCCAAAGGCATGCGGCGCTCGCGCAACAATCGAATAATGGCAGAAATAAAAAAAGAAAAATTCGACCGAATTGCACATCCTCTTCACCTTTTTCATTCCAACTTTACCGCCTGATATCGACTGCGCATAAACTGTGGGGCGTGTGACCAAATGCGGGCTGTTATGATCGAAAACCCTTATTTTCTTTCAAAATGGCGACTGCAGTATTGATACCGAAAAGGTCTGCTTTTACGACTTCGAATGGAGGCGCGAAAACGGCGCAAACGCAGACTGGCAACCGGTGTGCATGGCGCAACAGCGCTCGAAACGTTTGCTGACAATCGTGCGTCATTGCTGGTACTGTTGCGCGTCGCATCGGCACCCCACCCGGACCGCATGCGCGCCGGGGCGTTCACGCATCCATCACTTTCTACGCAGACGGGATCATGAGTATCGCGACTTCACGCAGCGGCAACGCTTCACTGAGCGGCACGGCGTCGCTGGCCAGGTTTTCGCTAGGCAATCGCATCCTGCTCAGTTTTGGGGCGATTTTCCTGCTGATGCTGATCACCGCGATCATCTCCTATACGCGAGTGCGCGCGATCAATGACGAAGCCGACAAGCTCGAGCGTCAGTCGGTGCTTGGTCTCTTTCTTTCGACGTCGATACGCGCCGCATCGAACGAAAGTGCGACGACATTGCAGCGCGCGCTCTTTGTCGACGGCGATGAAGCCGCGTCGCGAAGCGATCTGGAGAAGGTCGCCGACTCGCTGAAGAAAATCGACAAGCTTGCCGCGCAATATCCGCAAACGGTCGATGGCGCCGACGATATCGCGCGTTTCGATGAATTCCGCACCGCCTATGCGGACGCGCTGCCGAAGTTCAATGAAGTATTGCGTATGGCGCAAGGTTCGCGGCCCGACGCGCAGCGCGCGTTGCTTGCGATGAATCCCGCGTGGGACAAGGTTACGCGTGCAGCCAATGCGATGGTCGAGGAAGACAAGTCGCAGGCCGACGAATGGGCGCGTCTGATCCGCCAGTCCGCGCAGGAAACCGAAATTACGCTCGCGGTCGCGCTCGGCATCGTGCTGCTCGTCGCGCTCGTCACTGGCTTTGCGCTGTATCGCGCCGTCACGGTGCCGATGGCGCGCGTGGTCGACGTACTGGACGTGATGCGCACCGGCAACCTCGCGCAGCGGCTCGCGCTGCGTCGGCACGACGAATTCGGCACGCTCGAAAACGGCTTCAACCGGATGGCCGAGGAGTTGACGAGCCTCGTCGCACAGGCGCAGAAATCGTCGCTGCAGGTCACGACCTCGGTCGCCGAGATCGCGGCGACATCAAAGGAGCAGCAGGCCACCGCGGCGGAAACGGCGGCGACCACCACCGAAATCGGTGCAACGTCGCGCGAAATCGTAACCACCTCGCGCGATCTGCTGCTGACCATGAACGAAGTTTCGCGCGTGGCCGAGCAATCGGCGACGCTCGCGGGCACGAGCCAGAACGGACTGTCGCGCATGGAAGATACGATGCGCAGCGTGATGGAGGCGGCCGGTTCGGTCAATGCGAAGCTCGCCGTGCTCAACGAAAAAGCCGTCAATATCAACCAGGTGGTGGCGACAATCACGAAGGTCGCGGACCAGACGAATCTGCTCTCGCTGAACGCGGCGATCGAAGCGGAGAAGGCCGGCGAATACGGCCGCGGCTTCGGCGTCGTCGCAACCGAAATCCGGCGCCTCGCGGACCAGACGGCGGTAGCGACCTACGATATCGAGCAGACCGTCAAGGAAATCCAGTCGGCCGTATCCGCAGGCGTGATGGGCATGGAAAAGTTCTCCGAGGAAGTGCGCCGCGGCATGCACGATGTGCAGCAGGTCGGCGGACAGTTGTCGCAGATCATTCAGGAGGTGCAGGCGCTTGCCCCGCGCTTCCAGGCGGTCAACGAAGGGATGCATACACAGGCGAACGGAGCGGAGCAGATTACGCAGGCGCTGTCGCAGCTGTCGGAGGCCGCGCAGCAGACAGCCGAATCGCTGCGGCAATCGTCGCAGGCGATCGACGATCTGACGCTCGTCGCGAATCAGCTGCGCACGGGCGTGTCTCGCTTCAAGATCGAAGCGTGATGGGCATCGGCGATGTGCGTCGCGTGTAACCGGCTAGCACCGCTGATAATCGTTTCACCACCGCTTATGGACGTACGCCCAGACGCACGCAACCGGTTCGACGACGATGCTCTTCCTTCTGTTTAACCTCGATGGTGAGCGCTACGCGCTTGATGCCGCGCAGATCGTGGAGGTGCTCGCGCTGCAGCCGACGCGGCCGGTTCCCGGCGCGCCGGCGTGGGTCGCCGGCGTCGCCGAACGGTACGGCGAGCCGTTGCCCGTGATCGACGTGCCGCGCCTCGCGCTCGGGCGCGCTGCGCGGCGTTTGCTATCGACGCGGCTGGTGGTCGTCAAGTATCGCGCGAGCGAGGCATCGTCGGAAACGCCGCATCTTCTGCTTGGATTGATCGTCGAAGGCGCAACGCAGACGCGCCGGCTCGCGCGCGAGCAGTTCGCCGACACCGGTGTCGCGACGCCGCACGCGCGCTGGCTCGGCCCCGTGGCCAACGACGGGCAAGGGTTCGTGCAATGGGTAGAGGTCCGGCACATGCTGACCGACGACGTGAAGGGCTTGCTGTTTCCGCAGGAATTGCCCGTCTCGCATGCGCGCGCACAGGTGTCGACTTCATGAACGCGGAACCACGCATCGATGCGCGCTTCGAAAGCTGGCTCCTGCACGAGACCGGTATCAGCGCGCCCACGCTCGGTGCGCAAGCGTTCGAGCGCGCGGTGTGGGAGCGCGTGCGTGCGACGCAGGCTGCCTCCGCGTCGGGCGATCTCGAAACCTACTGGCAGTTGCTCAATGCATCGCGCGACGAGCGACAGGCGCTCGTCGAACTGATCGTCGTGCCGGAGACATGGTTCTTCCGCGACCGCGAGGCGTTTGTTGCGCTTGCGCGGCTCGCGAACGAGCGGCTCGTGCGTAACCCGTCGCATGTGCTGCGCTTGCTGAGCGTACCCTGTTCGACCGGCGAAGAGCCGTATTCGATTGCGATGGCGCTGTTCGACGCCGGCATCGGGCCCGAGCGTTTTTCGATCGACGCGGTCGATATCAGCGAGCGTGCGCTCGACATCGCGCGCCGCGGTGTCTATGGACGCAATTCGTTTCGCGGGCGGGCGCTCGAGTTTCGCGAGCGGCATTTCGCAATCGCCGGACCGGCAACGGCTTCCGGCGACGTCCGCTATGAATTGAGCGCGCGTGTGCACGATGCGGTCCGTTTTATTCACGCGAATCTGTTCGACGCGCCGTATCCGGCCGATGCTCGCTACGACTTTATTCTGTGCCGCAACGTGCTGATCTACTTCGACCGCGATTCGCAGGATCGCGCGATTCGCTTGCTCGATGCGCGGCTTGCGCAGGACGGCATGCTGCTTGTTGGGCCGGCCGAGACGGGCCTGATGATGCGGCACGCGTTCAATCCGGCGCGAATTCCGCTCGCGTTCGCGTTCACGCGCACGCCGGCCGACGACGCAAGGCCGCCAAGGCAAACGCCGCTCGCGCCGGCGCCGGCGGTAGCGCCTGTCAAGCCGGTCCCGCCGGTCCGGCCGATCCCACCGATCCCACCGATCCGGCCGGTACGCCAACCGTTTGCGCCGCAGGTAGCCGCAGCGCGTGCGTCCCGAGGCACGCATGCCGATACCGCGCGTAACGCTTCCGCGGCGACCGAGGGGCGCGCAAAGCGCGAAGCCTTGCTTGCCGAGGCTTCGCGTCTTGCCGACGAAGGCTTGCTCGATCAGGCCGAGCGCGTTGCTAACCAGTGCGTCAACATCCACGGACCCGATGCTTCGGTCTTCTATCTGCTCGGCCTGATCATGGACGCTCGCGGGCGCAGTGCCGATGCCGGCGACTATTACCGCAAGACGCTCTATCTGGAGCCCGGTCACTACGAGGCGCTCACGCATCTTGCGGCCTTGCTCGAAATGACCGGCGACACGGCCGGCGCCGGACGTCTGACGCGCCGTGCGGAGCGCGCGGCGCAAGCGCGCCGCGAATCGCCGGAACCGCACGCGACATACATGAACCGGACGAGCCGGACGCGAGGCTTCCATGACTGAACGCGTCGACGATCTCCCGGATATTGCATCGAGTGTCGACGACTGCTGGAATCGCATCGGCACGCGCGGCGATCAGTCGTGCCCGGCGCTCGCGGAATGGACACGCTGTCTCAACTGCCCGGTGTTCGAGCGGGCGGCGGCGCGATTGCTCGACCGGCCGGTGTCCGATGCGTTGGGAGGGCTTGCTGCCGACGTGCAACGTGTAGCGCGGCTGGAACAGCCGGCCGGCGTACGGGCCGAGGTGGCGACGGCGAGCGGCTCGGGCGACTCGGCCGCCGGGGCGTCCGCTCAGTCATCCGAAACAGATTCGGTAGTCGTCTTCCGCGTCGCGGACGAATGGCTCGCCCTGCCTACCAAGGCGCTCAAGCAGATCGAAGACCTGCGGCCGGTTCATTCGCTGCCGCATCGGCGCAACCGTGTCGTGCTCGGCCTCGTCAATGTACGCGGTGCATTGACGGTTGTCGTGTCGCTCGGCGAACTGTTGCGTCTTGATCGCACGGTCGGCGCGGCAGCTGCTTCGCACCCGGGCGCCGGTGAAACATCGGCCTTGCGAGCGCCGCGCAGCGGCCGTTACGCACGAATGCTCGTGGTCGCGCACGACTGCGAGCCCGTCGTGTTTCCGGTCGACGAAGTGCACGGCGTCGTGCGTTATGCGGCCGGCGCGCTGAAGCCCGTGCCCGACACGCTGACGCGCTCGAGCGCCGCGCACGCGGCCGGCGTGCTTGCATGGCAAGGCAAGACGGTCGGCGTGCTCGATGCCGCGCGCGTATTCGCTTCACTGACACAGAGCCTCCAATGAGCAGCGACGACGATATGAGCCGCCAGTCGCTGCTTGGGCTCTTCAGCGAAGAAGCGCATCTGCAGACACGCGTGCTGTCCGATGGCCTGCTCACGCTCGAGCGCGCGCCAGCCGACGCAGCGGCGCTCGAAGCGTGCATGCGCGCCGCGCATTCGCTCAAGGGTGCCGCGCGCATCATCGGCTTGCAGGATGGCGTGGACGTCGCGAACGCCATGGAGGAATGCTTCGTCGCCGCGCAGCACGGCGTTCTCGCGCTGACGACCGTGCATATCGATGCGTTGCTGCGTGGCGTCGACCTGTTGCTGCGCGTGGCCGACGACAAGCCGTCGGTGCGCGCGGGCCGTGCGGAGATCGAGGCATGCGTCGCGCATCTATCAGGTTTTGTCGGCGTTTCGACATCGACGGGCGCGCATGATGCACCGGTACGCACGAGCGGCGACGTGCCGCCCGCGGCGCAAGTCGACTCGCCCGACGCGCTGCTGAATGCTGCAATCGCGATGCTGCAGGCGCAAGCGCAAACCGAAGCGCAAGCGCAGGTGGAAGCGGCTCCCGAGCCGCGCACGCCATCTCCCGCGCCTGTACCTTTACCTGTACCGACAACCGTGCCTGCACACGCTGGCACCAATCCACAACGCGATCCCGACCGCATCCTGCGCGTGCGCGCGGACAACCTGGACCGGCTGCTGAGCCTGTCCGGCGAATCGCTCGTCGAATCGCGCTGGCTCAAGCCGTTCGCCGAATCGATGCTGCGCGTGAAGCGCACGCAGCGCGAAGCGGCACGCGCGCTCGATACGGTCTACGAATCGCTTGCGCAGGCGTTCGAGGGCCAACTCGACGCGCGCGCCAGCACCGCGCTCGACAGCGTGCACGACGCATTCGGCGCGATCCAGCAGCAGCTCGCGAGCCAGATCGACGAACTCGACCGTTACGACCGCCGCAGCACGAACCTCGCACAGCAACTGTACGACGAGGCGCTGCAATGCCGGATGCGCGCATTCGGCGACGAGACGCATGTGTATCCGCGCATCGTGCGCGACCTCGCGCGATCGCTCGGCAAGCAGGTGCGATTCACGATTGTCGGCGAAGGCACGCAAGTCGATCGCGACATCCTCGACATGCTCGACGCACCGCTCGGCCATCTGCTACGCAACGCGCTCGATCACGGTATCGAGACGCCGCACGAGCGCGTCGCGCGAGGCAAGCCGGCCGAAGCGAGCCTGACGCTCGAAGCGCGTCACAGCGCCGGCAAGCTGCTGATCAGCGTCAGCGACGACGGGCGCGGCATCGATCTCGCCGACCTGCGCGCCGCGATCGTGCGCCGCCGCCTCGCCGACGAAGCCACCGTTGCGCGTCTGTCCGAGCAGGAATTGCTGGAATTCCTGCTGCTGCCCGGCTTCTCGATGCGTGCGCAGGTGACCGACGTATCGGGGCGCGGCGTTGGCCTCGATGCGGTGCACGATATGGTGAAGACGGTGCGCGGCACCGTGCGTATCGTCAACGAGACGGGCAGCGGCATGCGCTTCGTGCTGCAGTTGCCGCTTACGCTGTCGGTGATTCGCAGCCTGCTCGTCGAAGTGGGCGGCGAGGCGTATGCGTTTCCGCTTGGCTCCGTGCATCGCACGCTTGCGCTCGCACGCAGCGACATCGACATGCTCGAGGGCCAGCAGCATTTCCCGTTCGAAGGCAAGCGCGTGGGGCTTGTATCTGCGCATCAGCTGCTCGGGCTCGAAGCGGGCGAGGCAGCCGCGGAAGTCGCGGTCGTCGTGCTCGGCGACGAGCGCGGCACCTACGGCGTGGCCGTCGATCGCTTCCTCGGCGAACGGATGCTCGTCGTGCAGCCGCTCGATGCGAGGCTCGGCAAGATCAAGGACATCGCGGCCGCCGCGCTGATGGATAACGGCGAAGCGGTGTTGATCGTCGATGTCGAAGATCTGCTGCGCTCGGTCGACAAGCTGGTGCGCGAAGGGCAGCTTGCGCGCGTGCGCGCGGCGTCGGGCACGGTCGCGGTGCAACGCAAGCAGGTGCTGATCGTCGAGGATTCGCTTACTGTGCGCGAGCTCGAACGCAAGCTGCTCGAAAAGCGCGGCTATGCGGTGACCATCGCGGTCGACGGCATGGATGGCTGGAATGCGTTAAGAGCCGCGAGCTTCGATCTGGTCGTGACCGATATCGACATGCCGCGCATGGACGGCATCGAGCTCGTCACGATGATCCGCCGCGATCCGCAGCTGAAGTCCACGCCGGTCATGATCGTGTCATACAAGGATCGCGACGAGGACCGGCGGCGCGGGCTCGACGCGGGCGCGGACTACTATCTCGCGAAAGGCACTTTTCACGACGAGGCGCTGCTTGATGCAGTGCACGATCTGATCGGCGAGGCGAACCAATGAATATTGGCATTGCAAACGATCTTCCGCTTGCTGTCGAATCGTTGCGGCGCGCGCTTGCGAGGCGTGCCGAGCATCGCGTGCTGTGGGTGGCGGAAGACGGCGAGCAAGCGGTCGATTTCTGCCTCGCCCAGCGGCCCGACGTCGTGCTGATGGATCTGATCATGCCGAAGCTCGACGGCGTCGAGGCGACGCGCCGCATCATGGCGCGCGCGCCGTGCGCGATTCTCGTCGTGACGAGCAGCGTCGGCGCCAATGCGTCGCGCGTCTATGAAGCGATGGGCGCGGGCGCGCTCGACGCGGTCGATACGCCGACGCTTGCGAGCGGCAACGATGCAGCCGAAGCGGCACACGCCTTGCTTGAAAAACTCGATCAGATCGGTTACCAGCTTGCGAACCGCTCCATGCCGGCGGCGGCACCCGATGCGCGCGACGTGCGCGACGCGGGCGCGCCGTGGCTTGTGGCAATCGGCGCCTCGGCGGGCGGTCCAACCGCGCTCGCGACCGTGCTTGGCAGCTTGCCGGTCGACTTCGGTGCACCGATCGTGATCGTTCAGCATGTCGACAAGGCATTTGCACAAGGCATGGCCGAGTGGCTCGACGGACAGACACCGTTGCCGGTGCGCGTCGCGCATGACGGCATCCGGCCGCGCGCCGGCGAAGCGTTGCTTGCGGCGACCAACGATCACTTGCGGCTTACGCGCGGCGGTTCGCTGCGCTATACGCGCGAACCGGTCGAGACACCTTATCGACCCTCGGTCGACGTATTTTTTCAGAGCGTCGTCGACCATTGGGACGGCGAAGCGGCCGGCGTGCTGCTGACCGGCATGGGACGCGACGGCGCATTGGGGCTCAAGGCGATGCGCGCGAAAGGCTACGAGACGATCGCGCAGGACGAAGCGACGAGCGCCGTGTACGGCATGCCGAAAGCGGCGGCCGCGCTCGGCGCTGCGCGCCGCATACTCGCGCTCGAACGCATTGCCGGTGAGCTCGCCGCGCTCGTCAAGCGTTAGGGGCTGCGAAGCAACGCCACGGTAACTGCAACTGCACGGAAAATTTCGTTAGACAGGTATAGATATGGGAATGAATCACAACGGCTCGCACGATCCTCGAGCCGTCGCCGACGAAGCCGATGCCGCGCTCGAAGCGGCACGCGCCGCGCTCGACACGCCGCCCGCTGCCGACGTGCCCGCAATGGTGCTGCTCGTCGACGATCAGGCGATTGTCGCGGAAGCGGTGAGGCAGGCGCTGGCGGGCGAAGAGGGCATCGACTTTCACTATTGCGCGAAAGCCGAAGAGGCGATGAAAGCCGTGATCTACACGCGGCCGACCGTGATTCTGCAAGACCTCGTGATGCCGGGCGTCGATGGACTGACGCTCGTGAAGGCGTACCGCAGCACGCCGGCCACGCGCGACGTGCCGATCATCGTGCTTTCCGCGAAAGACGAGCCGGTGATCAAGAGCGCTGCCTTTGCGGCCGGCGCGAACGACTATCTGGTGAAGCTGCCCGATCGCATCGAACTCGTGGCCCGCGTGCGCTATCACTCGCGTTCGTTCGTGAATTTGCTGCAGCGCGATGAGGCCTATCGCGCGCTCAGGCAATCGCAGCAGCAGTTGCTCGAAGCGAATCTCGAACTGCGGCGTCTCACGCATTCGGATGGTTTGACAGGGCTGTCGAACCGTCGTTATCTCGACGAATACCTGAGCGCCGAATGGCGGCGCAGCGCGCGCGAGCACGCGGAAATCGCGATGCTGATGATCGACGTCGACAACTTCAAGCAATACAACGATACCTATGGTCATGTGGCCGGCGACGAAGTGCTGAAGCGCATCGCCACCACGGTAGAAGGCTGCCTCGGGCGAGCAGGCGATATTGCCGCGCGCTACGGCGGCGAGGAGTTTCTCGTGGTATTGCCGAACACCGCGGCGGGCGGCGCAAACCTGCTCGCGGAGAAGATTCGCCTCGAGATCGAGGCGCTCGCGCTGCCGCATCGCAGTTCGTCGGCCGCGCAGCATGTGACGGTCAGCATTGGCGGTGCCGCAGCGGTGCCGACGGCGGGCTCGGCGATGACCTCGCTGATCGAATCGGCCGACCGTGCGTTATACGAAGCAAAACGCAAGGGGCGTAACTGCGTCGTCATGTATGACGGCGCCGAACAGGGCGCACGAATCTAGACGGCGATTCGGAGGAGCCGGTTCCAATCATTCGCCTTTTGGACAGCGTTGTCCTTTTTTTGCGAACGTGTAAGCGCGGCACTAAAACATGGTGCTTAAGGCTCCGAAAAAAAGCCGCCACGGCCCAAGGCCGCGCCGATCTGACATGCCCGCTCGAGCGTCGGCTCGATCATCTCCTTTCCAACGTTCAGCCCATTCCTGCCGCTTCGGTCAAGCTCGATTCGGCGCTGACTCGCGGCGGCTGCATGCTGGCGTCGGACGTGCCGAAATGCAGACGGTATTGCTGCGGCGTGATGCCAAGCCGCCGCTTGAATACGGCGCGCAGGTGGTGCGCATCGCGCAGACCGCAGCGGTAGGCGATCGTCTTCAACGGCAAGCAGCTGTTCTCGAGCATCACGCGCGCCGCATCGATGCGTGCGCTCTCGACAAACTCGGCAGGCGTCGCACGCGCGTCGCGCGCGAATACGCGAGAGAAGTGGCGCATGCTCATCCGCGCGACCGACGCGAGCACCGAAATGCTGAGGTCGTCCGCGAGATGCGCGAGCACGTACTGCTGAACCTGCGCGATTGGCGAAGAATCTTCCGCGTATGGCGTCAGATACGGGCTGAATTGCGACTGCCCGCCGGCACGCTGCAGGAACACGACCATGCGTTTCGCCACGCGCAGCGCGAGCTCGGGGCCGTGGTCCTGCGCCAGCAGATATAGCGAGAGATCGATGCCTGCGGTGACGCCGGCCGACGTATAAAGCTCGCGATCCTGCATAAAAATGCGGTCTGCCTCGACGCGCGCGGTTCGACACAGCGAGGACAGCATCGCCGCGCTGCTCCAGTGCGTCGTCACGTTGCGGCCATCGAGCAGACCCGCGCGCGCAAGCGTCAACGTACCGTTGCAGATCGCACCGAAGCGTCGCGACTGACGGCTCGCTTGCGTGAGCCACGCATGCACATCGTCTTCGAGCGGATCGTGCGCAATCCCGGGGCCGCCTGGAACGAGCAGCAGATCATGGTGCAGATCCGCTTCGCTGAAGTGCTCGTCTCCATGAATGCGCAAGCCGCTCGAACACGGCAGCGCGCCATGTTCGGTGGAGATCAGCTTGAGCCGATAGTGCGCCTCTGGCGGAAGGAAGACGTTCGCTTCTGAAAAGACATCGGTCGGACCGAAGACGTCGAGGGCTTGTACGCCCGGAAAAATAACAAGAGCAATGCTGCGCATCTGTCGAAATAGCGAGTGAGGAACATACGGACATGCGTCAAAGCACGACGTCCAGATCTGATTTTGAAAATCAGTTTGGACTATATGCTAATTTCGAGAAGCATGTGATCGGCCACTGCACTTTGCAACGCTCATGAAGCTGGAATGCTACGTATAGGCGTTAAAGCGTCATTGAAGCAGCGGCACGTATCGTACGAACCGCTGCAAAGCGCCAACAGATAGCGCGGTTATTCGGACATTTTTGGCTTGATTAAGGCCGACATGCCTGTTCGATACGGCATCTCGGCACGCACGCTATCCGATAAGCCAATGAACTTAACCTTAACGCTGTACTCAGTTGGGCCGATATACACATGAACCGGCTGTTAGCCGAATGGCGCATTTACGACGCTCACGATGGCATCGGCCACAAGGCTTGCCGATTTTCAAACAGACAAACCCTTGTCCCGTTTGCGCATATGCAGGTGCACGGCGCCGTTCACGCGCCGTGTGCGAGGCGCATCGACGTCATAAAGGTATCCGTACTGTTCAGGCGTAAGAGGATCAGCCAGATCGATTCGATTTGGATTCCGCAGCTTCACGTCTGGATCGCGCCGCCATTTGCGGCCCGCGTCTACCCGCTGTTCCACCCGCCGGGCGGACCTGCGAGCAACGCGACGGTGTCTGCGACGTCTTCCGGCTTACCCAACCGTTCGCGCGACGTCAGTTTGGTGAGTTCGTCGATAACCGATTGCCGTTGCGGCGCTATAGCGACCGCCCACGGCGATCGCGTGTGTCACGGGCAGTTCAATGCGCACCGATCGCTTCGGTTACCGGGCGTACGCGTTCGAGCGCGCGGCCATCTTCGCGAAACAGATGCACGTGCCGGATGCTGAAGCCCGCGTTGATACGCTGCCCTTCGACCGCGCTCGATTCGCCCGAACCCTTGACCTGAATCACGCGCTCGTCGGCAAGGCGAATATGCAGCAGCGTTTCGCTGCCCAGATGCTCGATGACCATCACTTCGCCGCTTAGCCCGCTATCGATGTCTGCGCCTGCGGCTTCGACGAAATGTTCGGGGCGTATGCCCATCATCAGTTTCCGGCCCGCTTCGATGCCGTCGCCGACGCACGGTACGGTGAGCGGTGTGCCGCCGGGCAGCTCGATCGTGACGCCCGCTGCCTCGACGCGAGCGACGCGCACGTCGAGGAAGTTCATTTTCGGCGATCCGATAAAGCCCGCGACAAACGCGTTGTGAGGATTGCGGTAGAGGTCGAGTGGCGAGCCGATCTGTTCCACCTTGCCGTGATTGAGCACGACGATGCGATCGGCCATTGTCATGGCTTCAGTCTGATCGTGCGTGACGTAGATCATCGTCGCGTTCAGCTGCTTGTGCAGCTTGATCAGTTCGAGCCGCATCTGCACGCGCAAGGCCGCGTCGAGATTGGAGAGCGGTTCGTCGAACAGGAACACCTTCGGCTCGCGCACGATCGAGCGGCCGATCGCGACACGCTGGCGCTGACCGCCCGACAGCGCGCGCGGGCGACGCTCGAGCAACTGGTTGATCTGCAGGATTTCCGCCGCGCGATGCACGCGTTCCCTGATCTCGGCTTCCGGCAGTTTGAGCATGCGCAGCCCGAACGCGATATTTTCGTACACCGACATATGCGGGTACAGCGCGTACGACTGGAACACCATCGCGACGCCGCGTGCCGACGGTTCGAGCTCGGTGACGTCTTCGCCTTCGATCACGACCTGGCCCGAATCGATGCGTTCGAGGCCCGCGATGCTGCGCAGCAGCGTCGACTTTCCGCAGCCTGACGGGCCGACGAAAACGAGGAACTCGTGTTCGTTGACTTCGATGTCGACACCCTTCAACACCTCGGTGCCGGAAAAGGTCTTGCGGATCTGCTGCAGATGAACGGCGCTCATACGTTGTCTCCTACGTACTCGATGCCCGCGACTGATGCATTCGTCGAATGCCTGCTGTTTTGAGCGCTGTCACACCGCGTTGCAACATGCGGTGCCAGCGATTTTCTTCTTGACAACAGGTGCCGGCCAAAATATACATTTGTAAAACGCAAATTACAAGTGATACAAAGCCGAGGGAATCGCACGATTCGACGAAGCAGCACACGTGAAAAACAACATTGGAGACAGACAATGAACAAACGCTTCTTGCAGCCCAACGCCATCGCATTGACGATTGCAACGGCGTCGCTCTTCATGGCCGCCAACGCGCAGGCATGGACCTTGAAAGAGGCCGCGCAGCCGTACTCGGGCACCACGATCAAGGCGATCTTTCTCGACCGTCCCGGCTATAAGGCCGCGGAGAAGCTGATCCCGCAGTTCGAGAAGGAGACGGGCATCAACGTGAAGTGGGAGGTGATTCCGTACGAGAGCACACGCGAGAAGGAGGTGCTCAATTTCGTCGGCGGCGGCGACATGGATGTCGTGCTCGTCGACGTGGTGTGGATCGGCGAATTCGCGAGCAACAAGTGGCTCGTGCCGATCAAGACCTTTACCGATAACCCGAAGCTCGCGGACCCGAAGCTGAACCTGCAGGGCTTTTTCCCGATTTTGCTCGACTCGTTCGGCACGTGGGACAAAGTTACCTACGGCCTGCCGTTCGATAACTACTCGGGCCTCATGTTCTACAACAAGTGCATGCTGAAGGACGCGGGCTTCAGCGAACCACCGAAAACGTGGGACGAACTTCTCAATACGTACGCGCCGAAGCTCACCAATGCGAGCAAAAACCAGTACGCGTTCGCGCTGCAGTCGCGGCGCGGCGAGACGCAGTCGGCGGATAGTTTCATGCGCGTGCTGTGGCCGAACGGCGGCTCGCTGCTCGACGCGAAGTTCAAATCGAACCTGCTGTCGCCGCAATCGCAGGCCGGCCTCGAATACCGGCAGAAGCTCATGAAGTACATGCCGCCCGGCATCGTCGACTTCGATCACGCGGAAGCGGTGAACGCGCTGGCGCAAGGCCAGGTGGCGATGATCACCGAATGGTCGGCGTTCTATCCGACGTTGACGGACCCGAGCAAATCGAAGATCGGCAACTGCCTTGCGATCACGACCGAACCGCGCGGGCCGGCCGGACTGAAGCCCGCGCTCGGCGGCTTCTCGCTCGCGGTCAATGCGAAGTCGAACGCGAAAAAGCAGGCCGCGTCGTGGCTGTTCATCCAGTGGATTACGTCGGAGGAAATGGCGAAGCCTTATCTCGAAGCGGGCGGCGTGCCGGCGCGCACATCGCTCTATCAGGACAAGGCGATACAGGACAAATACCCGTTCGTGAAGCCGATGGTCGAATCGTGGCAGGGCGGCGTGCCTGACTACCGGCCGCGCTTCCCCGAATGGCCGGCCATTTCGGAAGTGATCGGCGAGTGGGGCACGAAGATGATGCTCGGCCAGGTATCGGTGAAGGACGGCGCGCAGACCATCGGTCAGAAGACCGAGGACATTCTCAACAAGGCCGGTTACTACAGCGGCAAGAAACCGCTGCTGAAGTAACGGCTCGGAGACAGCGATGCGAAGCAAGGAGGCCCGATGCTGAACGACGCAGTTCGACGGGAACAGGGTGCGGCGCGCGCGGTGCGGCGCGCCGCACCGCGCGCGCGATTCCGTTTGCCTGGTTCGCCCGCGTTCTGGTTCCTGATTCCGGCGATTTTCACGCTGGCGGCGATCGGCATCTATCCGACACTGCTCGCGCTGTACAACTCGTTTCATCAGTACCAGCTCGCGAATCTCGGCGCCGGCACGCCGTTTATCTGGTTCGACAACTACATCGCCACGCTGACCGATCCGTCGTTCTGGGGCGCGCTTGGGCGCACGGTGCTGTTCCTGTGCGTGACCTTGCCGATCGAAGTCGCGCTGGGCCTTTTTGCCGCGCTGATGCTGCATCGCGTGGAGTTGCCGTGGATGCGCGCGATTGCGCGCGTGAGTCTCGTGATTCCGATGGCGACCACGTATGCGGTGGTCGGTTTGATCGGACGGCTGATTTTCAACCGGCAATTCGGCGTGGCGAATTACTTTGCGAGCTTCTTCGGCATTGCCCCGCTGGACTGGCTTGCCGATCCGACGCTCGCGTTTGTTTCCGTGATGATCATGGACATCTGGCAGTGGACGCCGTTCTGCGCGCTGATCATGCTGGCCGGACTCGCGATGGTGCCGAAAGAGGCGGAGGAGGCCGCGCGACTCGAAACGCCGAAGTGGAGCAAGATCTTGTGGCATCTGCAGCGCCCGTATCTGCTGCCCGGGCTCACTGCCATTCTGATTTTGCGTTCGGCCGACATGCTGAAGATGTTCGACGCTGTCTTTACGATGACGCGCGGCGGCCCTGGCACCGCGACCGAGTTCATCAGCGTTTATATCCAGCGCATCGGGTTCCGGTTGTTCGACCAGGGTATGGCGTCCGCGCAGGCGATTCTGCTGCTGATTCTGACCATCGTGCTGTCGCGCCTGTATATCCGTTTCGTGTATCGGGAGGCTACGTGAACGCTCCATCGACGCAACCGGCAAACGGTGCTGCTTCGCGCGCCGTGGGCCTTACCGCGCGGGCGCGCCGGGCGCGTACTGCGCGCCGCAACGCGACTGTCTGGCATTTTCTCGGCCTCGTCGTCGTATTTTTGTCATCGGTGTTTCCGTTCTACTGGATGGTGAGCACGAGTCTCAAGAGCCAGGCCGAAGCGCTTGCGTACCCGCCGCTATGGTTGTTTCATCCTACGTTCAAGCACTATACGGATGCGCTTTTCGAGCATCAGGTCGGCGCGAGTCTGATCAATTCGCTGATCGTCGCGAGCAGCACCACGGTGGCGTCGATTCTGCTCGGCACGCCCGCCGCCTATGCGCTTGCGCGCTACGAATTTCGCGGCAAGGAAGATCTGTGGTTCTGGTTCATTTCGAACCGCATGGTGAGCCCGGTCGTGCTGGCGGTACCGTTTTTCCTGATCGCGACCAAGCTCGACCTCGTCGATACGCATCTCGTGCTGATCCTGCTGTACATCACGTTTTGCCTGCCGATCGTGATCTGGATCTGCACCGACCAGTTCCGCAATATTCCGGTCGAACTCGACGAAGCGGCGCGCCTCGATGGCGCCTCGCCGTTGCGCATCTTCTGGCGCATCAATCTGCCGCTCGCGATGCCGGGCATCGTGGTGTCGGCGATCTTCGCGTTTATTTTTTCGTGGAACGACCTGCTGTATGCACTCGTGCTGACGCGCACCGACGCGGTGACGTCGCCGGTTGCGGCAACGAGCTATATGAGCGGTTACGAGCTGCCGTGGGGCGAGATCATGGCGACGGGCACGTTGATCGTGCTGCCGATGGTCGTGTTCGCGCTGCTCGTGTCGGGACGGCTCGTGCAAGGCCTTACGATGGGCGCGGTGAAGTGATGCGGCGGCGCGGTCCGGTTCTGGTATAAGGGCCCGTCACATTCATTCGAAGCGAACTCCCACATGAGTAAAACAGCCCCGCCCGTGATGATGCTCGAATCCGATGGCGCGATCGACTCCGAGGAGGAGTTGCAGGCGCGCGTCGCATGGCATTACTACATCGGCAACATGACGCAGCAGGAAATCGCGCAGCGCATCGGCAGCAACCGGGTGCGCGTGAACCGACTGCTGGCGGCGGGCCGCGAATCGGGGCTCGTGCAGATCACGATCAATAGCCGGTTTGCGCCATGTATTGCGCTCGAAGAACAGCTTGTCGAGCGCTTCGAACTCGAAGCCGCCGTGGTCGTGCCGACCGGTGCGAACGCGGACGCGAACATGGCGGGACTCGGCATCGGCGCGGCCGGTTATCTCGCGACGCGCATCGAAGACGGCAGCACGATCGGCATCGGCTGGGGCCGCACGATTCGTGCGGTATTGCGCGCGATGCCGCAGCGCGCGTACGGCGCGCTGAATGCGGTGTCGCTGCAAGGCGGGTTGTCGCATTGCCCGAGCATCAATACCTTCGACATCGTGTCCGATTTCGCGAACCTGTGCCATGCGGACGGTTATCTGTTCGCTGCGCCGATTTATGTGGGCAGCCAGAAGGCGCGCGACATGCTCCTGCAGGAAGAGGCGGTGCGCGGCACGTATGAGCTTGCGCGTCATGCGGATCTTGCGCTTCTCACGTCCGGCGATCTGACGGAGTCGCTGGTCGTCACGTATGGCATCAGCAAGCCCGAAGAATTGCGCATGCTGCGAAAGGCGGGGGCCGTCGGCGATCTGCTTGGGCATTTTATGAATGCGGACGGCGAACCGATCGACCATCCGCTCAATCGGCGCACGGTGGCGATCACGCTCGACGACTTGCGCAATATCGATCATGTCGTGCTCGTATCGGGTGGGGCGAAGAAGTTTCATGTGACGCGTGCGGCGTTGCGCGGGCGGTATGCGTCGGTGCTCGTGACCGACGAAGATACGGCGCGCCGTTTGTGCGACGAGCCTTGAGGTGAACTGGGGCGTTTGGAGCAATTGGAGCGACGATCATGTCCGATATCGATGCAGGCAGCCGCGGCGAACCCGGCCAGGTCGATCGCAGCCGCGAATTCTCCGGCAAAACGGTGCTTGTCACCGGTGCGGGCAAAGGCATTGGTCGCACGACCGCGCAACTGATGGCGCAACGCGGCGCGCGCGTGATCGCTTTGAGCCGCGCTGCCGCCGATCTGAAGACGCTCAAAGACGAGACCGGTTGTGAAACGCTATGCGCGGATCTCGCCGATGCAGCCGCGGCACTCGAAGCGGCGCGTGCTGCGCAACCGGTCGACCTGCTCGTCAATTGCGCGGGCACGGTCGAATTGCAGCCGTTTCTTGACACGACTGTCGAAGCATTCGACCGGACGATCGCCGTCAACCTGCGCGCCGCGATGATTATTTCGCAGCAGTGCGCGCGCAGCATGATCGAGCGCGGCGTGAAAGGCGCGATCGTCAATGTGTCGAGCGTCTCGGCGCAGATCGGCTTTCCGTTGCATGCCGCGTATTGCGCGTCGAAAGCGGGCCTCGACGGATTGACGCGTGCGATGGCGATCGAGCTCGGCGAGCATGGAATACGCGTGAATGCCGTCAATCCGACCGTCACGATGACTCCGATGGGCGAGAAGGCATGGAGCGATCCGGCGAAAGCGGGGCCCGTGCTGGCGCGCATTCCGCTGCATCGTTTTGTACAACCGATCGAGGTGGCGAACACCATTGCTTATCTGCTCTCCGACGAATCGAGCATGGTGAATGGCGTGAGCCTTGTCGTCGAGGGCGGGTTGCTGGCGGCTTGAAGCGGTTTTCTTATTTTGCAAAGGAACGACGATGGAAGCTCTGGTTCTCGAAAGCGCACAGCGCATCAGCTTGCGGCCGTTCAGCTTGCCGCAGGCGGTCGGGCCGCGCGATGTCCGTATCCGCATCAACACGGTCGGGATTTGCGGCAGCGACATTCACTACTACCAGCATGGCCGGATCGGGCCGTTTGTCGTGACGGAGCCGATGGTGCTCGGACATGAGGCGGCCGGCACGGTCGTGCAGGTGGGCGACGAAGTGACGAATCTGAAACCCGGCGATCGCGTGTGTATGGAGCCGGGCGTGCCGGACACGGAGTCGCGTGCGTCTCGCGAGGGCATGTACAACCTCGATCCGAAGGTGCGCTTCTGGGCGACGCCGCCCGTGCACGGATGTCTTGCGCCGTTTGTCGTGCATCCGGCCGCGTTCACGTACAAGCTGCCGGATAACGTGAGCTTTGCCGAGGGCGCGATTGTCGAGCCGTTGTCGATCGGTTTGCAGGCGGCCAAGAAAGCCGCGATCAAGCCAGGTGACGTCGCGGTTGTGCTTGGTGCGGGCACGATCGGCATGATGTGTGCGCTTGCGGCGCTCGCGGGTGGGTGCAGTCGCGCGATTGTTTGCGATCTCGTGCCGGAGAAGCTCGAATTGATCGGGAATACGCCGGGCGTGACGACGGTGGATATTCGTAACACATCTGTCAAGGATGTGGTGAACGAGCTGACCGACGGATGGGGCGCGGACCTCGTGCTCGAGGCGAGCGGCAGCGCGAAGGCGTTTGAGGGGATTGTCGATCTGCTGTGCCCTGGCGGATGTCTGGTGCTGGTCGGCATGCCGCAAAACCCGGTGCCGCTCGATGTTGTCGCATTGCAGATCAAAGAGGCACGGGTCGAATCGGTGTTCCGCTATGCCAATATTTTCCCGCGCGCGATTCAGCTGATCGCGTCGGGACGTATCGATGTGAAGCCGTTTATTTCGCGAACGTTTCCGTTTGCGGAGGGCATCAAGGCATTCGAGGAAGCGGCGAGCGGGAAGCCGACCGATGTGAAGGTGCAGATCGTGATGGAGTGATGGATCGCGTTGCGGGTGTGGTATTCGTCACATCTGCGCAACGCGATAGAAGTGGTCGAAGGTGTCGAGCGACGCTTCGACCGACAGCGGCTGCAACGGAAAGCATCGTTCGATGTGGACGATGCTTTGTTGCGTCTTAAGCCGCTTCTCGAAAGCATCCACCGCGAATTGCTTGATACCGCCGCGGTGATCGATAAATTGCCCCCATAACGGCATGTTGCGAAATCTGTTGACTGCGAATGCTGCGGTCGCCAGATAAGCGGGCGGAAAGAGTCTGCGATACGCCTCAGGTTATATAGCCAGGATACGCCCGCTATCGCGCGAGCCCGGTCATTTCAATGAGCGTTGTGACTCCTGTACGCAACGGGACACCGATACGAGGCTGGTGGAAACAATGGCCGAGTGCTTTGAGTTTCTCGATGGAGAGAATTGGGACATGTCGGGATCGAAGCAGAGAGTGAGGTATTGCGGCGAATACGGTGTCACGATCTCACATCGATACCTCTTTTTCGCGATTCTCATGCAACGGGGAATGACGTTTATGGAAACCCGGGTTCTTCATGTCTAGCTCAAGGAGGCGTACGTATCGGAGCCATGCATAGATCCCCGACGAGCCTGTCGCCCGTCATATTCTCGTTGTTTCCGGGAGATTAAATGAGACGCGTCATGTGGTCGGCAGCGTCTTAGCTGCAGGCTTGTTTGCGTCAAGGCAGTCTGCGTTGCTGGGTGCCTGGATTGCCGGCGTGCTGGCTTGGCCTGTCATTCATCCACGGGGTTGCTGGGATATCGAGCATTGTCGTGTGACGCTTTGGGGTTACGCGCTGATTTTATTGAGCCTGTTTGGTCCGGCTCTCCTATGGGCCTATGTCGGTTTTCAGCAGGGCGGACAGCGGAGCGGGCGAAAGTTCGTCTTGACACTCGTCACGTTGTGGATAACGACTGTGATGTTCTATCTCTTTCTTTACGCTCTCGTTTGAGCAGCGCAAATCCACCCCGACACTCACAGCCCCAACCGCTTGCGTTGCAAAAACCGCCGCACCGCCGGATCGCTCGCGAGGCCGATCGCGAGATCGTATGCGGCAAATGCCTCGGCCTTCGCGCCGGCACGCGCGAGCAGATCGGCGCGCGCGGCCCAGTAAGGCTGATAGTCAACGAGGCGCGGATCGTCCGCGTACGGCGCCAGCGCGTCGAGCGCCGCCTGCGCGCTGTCGCGTTCAGCGATCGCGAGTGCGCGGTTCACCGCGACGACCGGCGAGGCGGTCATCGCGAGCAACGCGTCGTAGAGCTGAACGATCTCATTCCAGTTCGCGCAATGCGTCCGGCAGCGGTGTATATGCGCCGACTGCAGCGCCGCCTCGAGCTGAAAGCGTCCGATGGTGTGGAAGGTGCTCGCGCGCAATAGCAGCGCGTCGGCCGCGTCGATCATCGCAGCGTTCCATCTCGCCGGATCCTGGGAGGACAGCGGCACATAGTCGCCGGCCGCGTTGCGGCGCGCATCACGCCGTGCCTGCGCATACAGCATCAGCGCGAAAAGGCCCAGCGTCTCGGGCTCTCCGGGCAGCAACTCCGCGAGCATGTCCGCCAGAAACAACGCCTCGCCGGCAAGATCGCGCCGCTCGGTGTCGCTGCCGACCGGGTCGGTCCAACCTTCGGCGTACGCCGCGTAGACAGCTTCGAGCACGGCCGCGAGCCGGCCGGGCAACTCCTCGCGTTCGGGCACGCTGAACGGGATGCCCGCTTCGCGAATCTTGTTTTTTGCGCGCACGAGGCGCTTGCTCATCGCGGCAGGCGAGGTCAGGAACGCGGAGGCGATCGTCTTCGCGTCGAGGCCCAGCACGACCTGCAGCATCAGCGGCGTGCGAATCGCGGCCTCGAGCGCCGGATGCGTGCATGCGAACAGCAGGGCAAGCCGGCGGTCGGGCAAGGCGCCTGCTTCGTGCTCGTCGATCTCGTCGGCGAGAACCGCGAGCTGGTTCGCCACGCCGTCGCCGACGCGGCGATGCCGTGCGCCGTCGATCGCGCGGCGGCGCGCCACCGTCATCAGCCACGCTTCGGGATTCGCGGGGCAGCCGCGCTCGGGCCAGTCGGCGAGCGCGGCGGCAAAGGCATCGGCGAGCGCATCTTCGGCTGCGGCCACGTCGCGCGTGCGAATCGCCAGCAGCGCGACGAGCTTGCCGTAACTGCGGCGCGCGACGGCTTCGGCAATCGCATGCGCGGCGCCGTCGGCATCGCGGCCGCGGCCGGCCGGACTCATGCGGAGCGTGCATCCTTCGGCGCATTCCACACCGGGCGCACTTCCATCGTGCCGTGCGCCGCGCCGGGACAGCGCGATGCCCACGCGATCGCCGCGTCCAGGTTGGGCACGTCGATCAGGTAGTAGCCGGCGAGCTGCTCCTTCGTGTCGGAGAACGGTCCGTCCAGCACCTGCGGTTTGGCGTCGACGAGCCGCACCGTGGTGGCCGAGTTCGTATGCTGCAGGCGGTTGGCGCCGACCAGCGCCTGCGCTTTCTGCAACGCTTCGGTGTACGCCTGATACGCGGCCACGCCTTGCTGCCGCTCACTGTCGGTCATCTGGTTCCAGCGGTTTTCTTCCGAATAGATCAGCAACAGATATTGCATATGAGCCTCCGTTTTGGGGTTGAGGCGGTGTTTGCAGCGCGCCGCCATTGCAATGACGCGCGAACCGCATGCGGATGGACAGGCAGCCTTAAAAAACTCGCGTGTTGCGCGACGGCGCACGGGGACATGCCTCTAATAGAAACGGGCGTTTGTGCACTATATGCAATCGGGCCGACTATCGCTAACGCAAGATAGGGATCGGCAACGCATGTCGCGTGCGGCCAACCGGCTACGCCACCATCGTGTCGTGCAAATGCGTCGCAAGATGATCGATCAGCGCGCGCACCTTCGACGGAAGAAAGCGGTTCGGCGGATACAGCAGCCACACCGGCCCCATGTACGGGCGCAGCTCGAATTCCCAGCCGGCGAGCACCTGAACGAGCTCGCCTTGCTGGAGCGCCTGCGCGGCCGCGAAGTCGGGCAAGCTCGCAATGCCCCAATCCTGCAGCGCCGCATCGAGACGCGCGTCTGCATCGTTCGCGATATAGCGGCCGCGCACGTCGAGCGTCTGGGTCTGCGCGCCCCGCCGGAAATGCCATCGATTGTCGTCGACCGTTTCGCCGAGATACAGGCATTCGTGATGCGCGAGATCGTGCGGTTCGTTCGGCGTGCCGTGCGCGTCGAGATAAGCGGGCGACGCACAGAGCAGCCATTTCACCGAGCCTAGTTGCCGGGCGGCGAGGCCCTGCGGAGGCGAGCGGGTCAGCCGGATCACGATATCGACGTCTTCGCGTAACGGATCGATCTCGCGATCCTCGAACACCAGCTGGACATCGACATCGGGCCAGCGGCGCAGAAATTCCGGAATCAGCGGATGGATCACGTTGCGGGCAAAGGCAATCGGCGCGCTGACGCTGACCTTGCCTCGCGGCTCGCCGACCGTTTGTCCGGCGATATCGACCGCAGCCCACGCCGCGCCGACCATGTCGCGGCAATAGCGGTAGATCTGCGCGCCCGAATCCGTGACGCGCACGCTGCGCGTCGAGCGCTCCAGCAAGCGCGTGCCGAGCGCCTCTTCGAGCCGTTTGATCTGCCGGCTAACCGTCGAAGGCGTGGTGCCGAGCTGGCGCGCGGCCACCGAAAAGTTGCCGGCGTCGACGACGCGGGCAAACGTCGCCATGTCCGGCAGCAATCCAAAAAGCTCGGTGGGATTCATGGTCGTCGTACCCATTCGCCGCAGTATTTATGCGCAGCCAACATAAAAGATGTTCCGCAAGCCGTGATTATAGTTTCGGACGCAATAGTAGACAATTCGAGCGATTCGAATAGCACAGGGAAGATTCGTCATGTCGAGCCAAAAACGCCTGCTGTGGATATCCGACCTCATGTTGCTGGCGGTCGCAATGGTGTGGGGCACCAGTTACGGAGTCGCGAAAGTCGCGCTCGCGTTCTATCCGGTGTTAGGGCTGCTGGCGCTGCGCTTTGGTCTGACGTTTGTCGTGCTGTTGCCGGCGCTGCGTTCGCTGCGGCATGTCAAGCCGTCCACACTCGCCGGCGCGGTCGGCACGGGCGGGTTGCTGCTAAGCGTCTTGCTGGCCGAGACGTTTGGCATATCGCTGACACGCGCGTCAAACGCGGCATTCCTGATCAGTCTGTGCGTGGTGCTGACGCCGCTGGTCGAATGGGCGCTGCTGCGAAGAAAGCCGACCGGTGTCGAGTGGCTCGCCGTCCTGTTGTCGCTCGCCGGCGCGGTCATGGTGAGCGGCGGCGTGTTCATCCCGACCGCGGGCGACGCGCTGATTCTGCTCGCGGCGCTGCTGCGCGCGCTGATGGTGTGCGTGACGAGACGTGTGATGCACGAATCGACGCTTGCGCCGTTGTCGGTGACGGCGGTTCAGGCAGGCACCGTCGCGCTTGGCAGTTTCGGCGCCGCGATTATTTCGGAGTTCGTATTTGCATCGGCGCAATGGCACGCGCTGCCGGCGCTAGCCGGGCATGGCACGTTCTGGACCAGCGTCGTGTACCTCGTGCTCGCCTGCACGCTGTTCGCATTCTTCGCGCAAAACTTCGCTGTCAAACGCAGCAGCCCAACGCGCGTGGCGCTACTGATGGGCAGCGAACCGGCGTTCGGCGCGCTATTCGCGTACGCATGGCTTGGCGAGCAACTGTCGGTGTGGGGCTGGCTCGGAGGCGGGTTGATGGTGCTGGGATCCTTGCTCGCGGCTGTGCCCTGGCAAAGGAACGCCGGCACTTCGGTCGTATTGCGTAGCGCGGTCTCGAGCGACGCGTGAGCCGCGCCCGTTGTCGGAATGCCCGGCAATCGAAGCGGGCGCGCGTTGCCGGGCGATCGATTGCGCAATGACGAAGTCAGTGCGCCGAAACGCGTGCTCACCCCTTCCAGCGCCAGTCCCGAATCTCCTCGCGATCGATGCCCTCGGTGTGCGCGTAATTGAGGTGCTCGATCTTCTGGTCGCGCAGCCGTTCCTTCGCGTGATCGCCGATTCCGCGCAGGCGCGGCACACGGTCGATCGCATCGATCGCGAGGGTGAAGCGGTCGATGCCGTTGATCATCGCGAGCTCGAGCGGCGTATTGATGTTGCCTTTCTCGGCATAGCCGTGCACGTGAATATTTTCGTGATTCGTGCGCTTGTAGGTGAGCTTGTGCACGAGCGATGCATACGAATGGAAGTTGAAGATCACGGGCTTGTCCGTCGTGAACAGCGAATCGAAATCGCGTGACGACAGGCCATGCGGATGGTCGGTATCGGGCATCAACCGGAACAGGTCGACCACGTTCACGAAGCGGATCTTCAGGTCCGCAAACCAGCCTTTCAGGATCTCGACGGCCGCGAGCGCTTCCATAGTCGCGATGTCGCCTGCGCACGCGATCACGACGTCCGGCTCGCAGCCCTGATCGGTCGATGCCCACGGCCAGATGCCGATGCCCTTCGTGCAGTGTGCGATCGCCGTGTTCATATCGAGGTACTGCAAATGCGGCTGCTTGTCCGCGACGATCACATTCACGTAATCGCGCGAACGCAGGCAGTGATCGGCTACGCTAAGCAGGCAGTTCGCATCGGGCGGCAAATAAATGCGCACGACATCGGGGCTCTTGTTCGTCACGACATCGAGAAAGCCCGGGTCCTGGTGCGTAAAGCCGTTATGGTCCTGGCGCCAGACGAGCGACGTGATCAGCAGGTTCAGCGCCGGCACCGGTTGCCGCCAGCGCAACTCGCGCTTGGCTTTTTCGAGCCACTTCGCGTGCTGGTTGAACATCGAGTCGATCACATGCACGAATGCTTCGTAGGTCGCGAAGAGCCCATGTCGGCCTGTCAGCGTGTAGCCTTCGAGCCAGCCCTCGAGCGTGTGTTCGCTGAGCATTTCCATCACGCGGCCATCGACGGCGAGGTCGCCGCCGTCCGCATCGCTGTCCTTGAGTTCGGCCAACCAGGTCTTCTTCGATACTTCGTAAATCGCGGTGAGCTTGTTGCTCGCGGTTTCGTCGGGGCCGAACACGCGGAAGTTCGTCATGTTCCGGCGCATCACGTCGCGCAGGAATTTACCGAGCACGTCGGTGGTCGGCACATAGTCGCTGGCGGGCTTTTTCACCGGTACCGCGTATTCCTGAAACGGCGGCAGATCGAGTGCCTTGCATAGCGCGCCGCCGTTTGCGTGCGGGTTCGCGCTGATGCGGCGTTCCCCGGCCGGCGCGAGCGCGCGCAAGTCTTCGACGAGGCGTCCCGCTTCGTCGAAGAGGGTTTCGGGCTCATAGCTCCTTAGCCACGCTTCGACCGCGCGCAGGCTTTCGCGATTGGTTGCCGGGTCGGCGATCGGCACCTGGTGCGCGCGCCACGATCCTTCCACCTCGTGGCCGCCGAGTTCGCGCGGGCCGGTCCAGCCCTTCGGCGTGCGCAGGACGATCATCGGCCAGCGCGGCCGGTTGCGGATGCCTTGCGTGCGTGCGGTGTGTTGAATCGTGTGGATTTCGTCGAGGCAGCGGTCGAGCGTTGCGGCCATCTTCTGATGCATTGCCGTCGGATCGTCGCCTTCGACGAAATAGGGCTTGTAACCGTAGCCCGTCATCAGCGCTTCGAGTTCTTCGTGCGGAATGCGCGCGAGGATCGTCGGGTTGGCGATCTTGTAGCCGTTCAGATGCAGCACAGGCAGCACTGCGCCGTCTCGCACCGGATTCAGAAACTTGTTCGAATGCCACGATGTGGCGAGCGGCCCGGTTTCCGCTTCGCCGTCGCCGACCGCGACGGTCACGATAAGGTCCGGGTTATCGAACGCTGCGCCGTACGCATGCGAAATGCTGTAGCCGAGTTCGCCGCCTTCGTGAATCGAGCCCGGCGTTTCGGGCGTGCAATGCGATCCGATGCCGCCCGGAAACGAAAACAGCCGGAAGAACTGCTCCATGCCTTCCTCGGTTTCGCTGCGGTCCGGATAGATTTCCGAATAGCGGCCTTCGAGGTAACTATTCGCGAGCGTCGCCGGTGCGCCATGCCCAGGGCCCGAAATGTAGATCATGTTCAGGTCGCGTTGCCTGATCACACGATTCAGATGCACGAGCAGAAAGCTTTGCCCCGGATCGGACCCCCAGTGGCCGAGCAGGCGCCGCTTGATATGAGCGGCTTCGAGCGGCTTGCGCAACAGCGGATTTGCGCGCAGGTAAATCATGCCGGCGGACAGATAATTGCAGGCCCGCCAGTAGCGGTCCATGTTGCGTAATTCTTCGGACTGCAGCGGGGAGGGGGCGAGAGGTGCGTCGTCGGCCATGGCGTATGCCTCCGTGTGCGGTGCATCGCAACGCGGACACGCGCGGCAATGCGTCGCGGATGACGTCAGGCAGCGCCGCCGCAAGACGTGCGACGCTGGGCGAGTTACTAATCATAGGCTGCGCTTTGCGAATTTTCGACCGCATTGCGCGGCCGTTTCATGATCTGAAGCAGACTGCCGCACATGCACGGCGGTCTGCTTCAGCGCGAAGCAAACGCGGTGAAGCGCGATATGAACGTCGCACGTTATGCGTTCAGATAGATCGTCTTCGTGCGCACATACGCTTCGAGACCGTACTTGCCGTCTTCACCGCCAAGGCCGCTATCGCCATAGCCGTGATGGAAGCCTTGCGGCGCTTCGCCGTTCGTGCGGTTCACATAGATTTCGCCGAAATTCAGTTCGGCCGACGTGCGCATCAGCACGCCGATGTCTTTCGTAAACAGATACGCCGAGAGGCCAAAGTTCGAATCGTTCGCGAATTCGAGCGCTTCGTCGAAGTTCTTTATTTTGAGCACGGAAACGACGGGACCGAACACTTCGGAACGCACGATATCCATCTGATGCGTGACGCCCGTCAGCAGCGTCGGCTCATAGAAGTAGCCATGGTCGTACAGGCCGCCCGTGAGCCGTGCGCCGCCGATATGGACTTTCGCGCCTTGTTGCACGGCTTTCGCGACCATTGCATCGACCTTTTCGACTTCGACCTTGCTGACCTTCGGGCCCATGTCGGTCGTTTCGTCGTCGGGGTCGCCGACTTTCATCGCCTTGATCTTTTTCGTGACGAGTTCGAGGAAGCGGTCGTAGACGGCTTCGTGCACGTAGGTGCGTTCGTTCGCGGTGCACACCTGGCCTGCGTTCAGGAAGCGCGCCTCGACGGCGGCCGTGGCCGCGAGTTCGAGGTCCGCATCGGCGAGCACGATGAACGGCGCCTTGCCGCCCAGTTCCAGCCGGACTTCTTTCAGCGTAGGCGCGGCGGCGGCCATGATCTGCTTGCCGGCGCGCGTGCTGCCCGTCATCGTGATCAGCTTGATGGCCGGGTGCGTGACGAGCCGTTCGCCGGTGCGGATGCCGCCGCTCACGATATTCACGACGCCCGGCGGAATGCCCGCTTCGGCAATCAGCTTGCCGATTTCAAGCGACGTCACGGGCGTCAATTCGTGCGGCTTCAGCACGATCGTATTGCCGGCTGCAATAGCGGGCGCGACCTTGCGCGCGAGCAGGGCGGCCGGGAAATTCCATGCGGTAATGCCGCCGATCACGCCGTGCGGCAGCTTTTCGATCAGAATTTTTTCGCCGGGACGGCTGCCGGGTACGATATCGCCTTCGATGCGGCGCGCGTTTTCCGCGGCGAAACGGTTCAACTGAATGGCAAAATCGATTTCACCGCGCGCTTCGCGGATCGGTTTGCCGACTTCTTTCGTGAGCAGACGCGCGAGTCGCTCGCGATCGCGCTGCATCAGTTCGTTGAGGCGCAGCAGGCAATCGGCGCGCTCGAGCGCCGTGCGGCGGCTCCATGCGGGAAACGCGGCCTGTGCGGCCTCGACTGCGCGATCGACGTCGGCATCGGTTGCATCGATGACGGTGGCGATCGTCTCGCCGGTAGCGGGACTGCGAATCGTCAGGCGCTCGGCGTCCTTCGATTGCATCCAGTCGCCGTTGATGAAAAGCGAATACTGTTGGGTCGTACTCATGCGTGGTCACCTATGGCTGAGGGGTTGCCGCTCTGATCGCGAAGCGGGCTGCGTCGCGCGCGGCGTCGATCCGATGCGTGCGCATCGAATGCTCACGATAGACAGGCACAGGTTGCATTCGTTGCCTTAAATTCACGCAACCATCGCATGAATCGCAACGAGCGGCGTTATCCGGTGCAGGCCGCACGCTGTCGCGCGGCTTTCGATCGCGTGCCCGATACACAGAACGCATTTCAAAGTGGTACTCTCGGCCCCGAACCCGCGTTCCGGGCAACACTTCGGATGCCGGGGGCGGCTGCGATTGATCGGGAACAGCCGTTGCCTGTGGTAAATAGTGCAAATCTATAATCGAAAGGAAAATCGAATGTTGAGCAAGCCCACGCTTTCCATCGCCGAAACGACGCGCATTCTGGACGCAGCCCGGGCCGAGGCAGAGAAGAACAAATGGGCCGTCACGATTGCGGTTGCCGACGACGGAGGCCATCTCCTCGGGCTCCTGCGCCTCGACGGCTGCGCGCCGATCGGTGCCTATATCGCGACTGAAAAGGCCCGCACCGCGGCACTCGGGCGCCGCGAATCGAAACAGTACGAGGACATGATCAACGGCGGCCGCACCGCGTTTCTTTCCGCGCCGCTGGCCGGCGCGCTCGAAGGCGGCGTGCCGATCGTGGTCGACGGCCAGGTGGTCGGCGCCGTCGGCGTGTCCGGCGTGAAGGCACCCGAAGACGCGCAGGTCGCCCGCGCCGGCGCACAAAGCGTGGCCGGCTGACGGATCACGCGCCCAGCCCGCGCGCCCGTCGGCCAGCAGTAGCCAGCGGTACCAGGCGGTACCAGGCTGAAGTAAGCGGTATCAAGCGGTATCCCACTCGCCCCAACGAAACAGCAGACAGGAAGTAGCGATAATGACTCAGCCAAAGATGATTCAGCGCGGCGGCCTGCAAGTGGCCGCCAATCTCGACCAGTTCATCGAAAAGGAAGCGCTGCCGGGCACCGGCGTCGAAAGCGCCGCGTTCTGGTCCGGCTTCGACAAGCTCGTGCACGACCTCGCGCCGAAGAACCGCGCGCTGCTCGCCGAGCGCGAGCGCCTGCAGCGCGAGCTCGACACGTGGCATCGCGCGCATCCGGGACCGGTGCGCGACGCGAAGGCGTACCGCGCGTTCCTCGAAGACATCGGTTACATCGTGCCGTCGCCCGCGCGCGTGCGGGCCACGACCGACCATGTCGACACCGAAATCGCCGAACAGGCAGGCCCGCAGCTCGTCGTGCCGCTGTCCAATGCGCGCTATGCGCTGAACGCCGCGAATGCGCGCTGGGGCAGCCTCTATGACGCGCTCTACGGCACCGATGCGATTCCCGATAGCGACGGCGCCGAGCGCAAGGCCGGTTTCAATCCGGTGCGCGGTGCGCGCGTGATCGCCTATGCGCGCGCGTTCCTCGATCAGGCGGCGCCGCTTGCAAACGGTTCGCACGCCGACGCAACGCGTTACGCGGTCGAAGGCGGCAAGCTCGTCGTGACGTTGAAGAGCGGCAGCAGCGCGCTGCGCGATCCGGCGCAGTTCGCGGGCTTCCAGGGCGATGCGGCGGCGCCGTCCGCCGTGCTGCTCAAGCACCATGGCCTGCACTTCGAGATTCAGATCGATGCGGCCGATTCGATCGGCAAGACCGATGCCGCGCATGTCAAGGATGTGCTGGTCGAAGCGGCGGTGACGACCATCATCGATTGCGAAGACTCGGTGGCGGCCGTCGATGCCGACGACAAGGTCGAGCTCTATCGCAACTGGCTCGGCCTCATGAACGGCACGCTGACCGAAGAGGTGACGAAGGGCGGCAAGACGTTCACGCGGCGCCTGAACGCCGACCGCGAATATCAGCGCGCCGACGGCTCGAAGCTCACGCTGCATGGCCGTTCGCTGCTGTTCATCCGCAACGTCGGCCACCTGATGACGAACCCGTCCGTGCTCGATCGCGACGGCAACGAGATTCCGGAAGGCATTCTCGACGGCATGATCACCACGTTGTGCGCGCTGCACGATCGCAAGCACAAGCTCAATTCGCGCACGGGTTCGATCTATATCGTGAAGCCGAAGATGCACGGCCCCGCTGAAGTCGCGTTCGCGAACGAGCTGTTCGGCCGCGTCGAAGACGTGCTCGGCCTTGCGCGCAACACGATGAAGATGGGCATCATGGACGAGGAGCGCCGCACGAGCGTGAACCTGCTGGCGTGTATCGCGGAGGCGTCGGCGCGTGTTGCGTTCATCAACACGGGCTTCCTCGACCGCACCGGCGACGAGATGCATACGTCGATGGAAGCGGGCCCGATGCTGCGCAAGGGCGATATGAAGTCGACGGCGTGGATTGCCGCGTACGAGCGCAGCAACGTGCTCGTCGGTCTCGCGGCGGGCCTGCGCGGGCGCGCGCAGATCGGCAAGGGCATGTGGGCGATGCCGGACCTGATGGCCGCGATGCTCGAACAGAAGGTCGTGCATCCGAAGGCCGGCGCGAATACGGCCTGGGTGCCGTCGCCGACCGCGGCGACGCTGCACGCGCTGCATTATCACCAGGTCGACGTGCAGGCGGTTCAGCAGCAGCTCGAACGCACCGACTATGCGAGCGTGCGCGACGAACTGCTCGGCGGGCTGCTGACCGTGCCCGTGGTCGAAAAGGCGCAGTGGAGCGCCGACGAGATCCGTCAGGAGATCGAAAACAACGCGCAGGGCATTCTCGGCTATGTGGTGCGCTGGATCGACCAGGGTGTCGGCTGCTCGAAGGTGCCCGACATCCACAACGTGGGCCTGATGGAAGACCGCGCAACGCTGCGTATCTCGAGTCAGCATATCGCGAACTGGCTGCATCACGGCGTTGTCACGCGCGAGCAGGTCGAAGACACGTTCCGCCGTATGGCGAAGATGGTCGACCAGCAGAACGCCGGCGATTCGCACTATCAGCCGATGGCGCCGAACTACGATGCGTCGCTCGCGTTCAAGGCCGCGTGCGCGCTCGTGTTCGAGGGGCGCGAGCAGCCGAGCGGTTACACGGAACCGCTGCTGCACAAGTTCCGTCTCGAGCTGAAGGCGAAGGGCTGATCCGCCGGGATCCGCTCACCGGCGCGGCCTCGCGCCGGTGAGCGGCGTCAGCGTTCCTGATACCCATACGTTCAGGCTGACACGATTTCGACGTCGTATCGCTCGAGCCAATCGGCAAGCGCAAGCGTGTGATCGACGTCCACTCTCTCCCAGTTGATGCTGGATTCCCCGACCGGTTTATCGATCAGACTGCGCATTGCGTCGCGGTCGAATAGCTGTTGCACGCGCAGCGACGGATTGGCGAGCAGGGCGGCCATTCGTTGTTGCAGCATCCGTTCGTAGGCGGGATCCTGCGTCGCCGGATACGCGCTTTTTTTGCGGTTCAGAATCGCGTCGGGCAGCACGTCCTTGCTCGCGGCGCGCAACAGGCTCTTTTCTCGGCCGTCGAAGCTCTTCATTTCCCAGGGCACGTTGAACATGTACTGCACGAGTTCGTGATCGCAGTACGGCACGCGCACTTCGAGGCCGACCGCCATGCTGAGACGATCCTTGCGGTCGAGCAGGTTCGGCAGCCAGCAGGTCAGCCCGAGAAACGCAAGTTCGCGCCTGCGTCTCGCGAGCGCGCCTTCGCCGGGCAGCGCCGGCGTCGCGCGGCAAACCTGATCATGCGTATCGGCCCAGTATTCGGGTACGTGCAACGCGTCGCGAAGCTCGCGCGTCAGCACGCGCGCCGGGTCCGCGAGGCCGGACTTCCACGGCAGCGTCGTTGGATCGAGAAATTGCGGCAGGTGATGCCAGCGATAGCCGCCGAACACTTCGTCGGCCGCTTCGCCCGATAGCGCGACCGTCGAATCGCGGCGCACCGCGCTGAACAGCAGATACAGCGACGGACACATATCGCTGCCGATTTTCCAGTTCGCATCGTATGCATCGACGACCGCGCGTCTCACTTCCGGGCGGGCGATCTGCGCGGTGCCGAGCTCGATCTCCGTATGTTGCGTGCGCAACTGTTCGACGAACGCGCGCACGAACGGCGCATCGCGCGAATCGCGCGAGTGGTCCGCGCCGAAAGGCACGCCGCGATCGGCGAAGTCGACCGAGTACGTGCGCACCGCGTGCCCGTCGCGCTGCCGCACGAGCCGGTCCGCGAGCGCCGTGACGGCCGATGAATCGAGACCACCCGACAGCAGGCTGCACAACGGCACATCGGAGACGGTTTGCTGTTCGACGATGCGCTCGAGATGCGCACGCACGGTTTCGATCGTGCGCTCGAGCGAATCGGTGTGCTCGCGCGCTTCGAGTTTCCAGTAGCAGTGCTCGGTCAATTCGTCGCGCGACACGCGCACGATGTGGCCGGGTTTCACTTCATGCATGCCGTCGTAGATCGCGTCGCCGGGCAGGCGGGTAACGCTGAGCGCGCGACGCAAACCGTCGAGCCCGACGCGCGGGCGCATCTGCGGATGCGCAAGAATCGCTTTCGGCTCGGAGCCGAACAGCACGCCGCGGCCAAACGGCCGGTAAAACAGCGGCTTCACGCCGAGCCGGTCGCGCACGAGCAGCAGCCGCGCTTCGCGCACGTCCCAGATCGCAAATGCGAACATGCCGACGAAGCGCTCGGCACACGCTTCGCCCCATTCGAGATACGCGCGCAACACGACCTCGGTGTCGCTTTTCGTTCGAAACGTGTGTCCGCGTTTTTGCAGCATCTCGCGCAATGCGACGAAGTTGTAGACCTCGCCGCTATACGTGAGGCAGGCGATGGTTTTGCCGTCTTCGATCGCGCACATCGGTTGCGCGCCGCCTTCGAGATCGATAACCGACAGCCTGCGATGACCGAGCGCCGCATGCGTGCCGATCCAGATGCCTTGCGCGTCGGGGCCGCGTAAGGCCAGCGTGTCCGTCATCGTTTGAATGACGCGGCGCTCGCCATTCAGGTCGCGGTCGTAATCGACCCATCCCGCGATACCGCACATATGTTCTCCTCGCTGTCACATGCACGGATAACAGTTCGGCAGTATGCGAATTCCCCGACAGCAATGCGACGAAACACACGACACCGCGAATGCGTCGCGCCCATTGGTTAACAGAACCTTAAGCAAAAAATGCTGTTGCGCAAATGCTTCGATATTCGAAGACATCGGCGCAATTCAGCGAGATGAAAGCGATTAATCACAGAACCGACTTGCTCGCGCTTCAAATTCGCCATCGATTACCAAGTGTTACTTCACCACCTTAAAGGACGAAAATATGAAGACGGTCAGGAAATCGATGCGCGTGCGGTACATGGTTGGCGCCATCGCGGTCTCGCTTGCAGCGATGCATGCGGCCGGCGCGGCGGCCGGTGCTGCGTCGATGGGCAATAACCAGGATCACGATGGACACAACGAAGGCAACGGCCATCATGGCGCGGTCAAGCATGTGCTGCTGATCAGCTTCGACGGCCTGCACGAACAGGACGTCGCGCGCTGTGTCGCGGCGAATGCCTGCCCGAACCTCGCGCTGCTGGCGAAGGCCGGCACCACGTACACGAATGCGCACACGCCTGGCCTGTCGGATTCGTTCCCGGGCCTCGCCGCGCTCGTGACCGGCGGGTCGCCGAAAACGGCTGGGCTTTTCTATGACGTGTCGTATGACCGCACCCTGTATGCGCCGTCGGATACGCAGTGCACGGGCAAGCAGGGCTGGAACGTGGTGTTCGACGAGACCACGGGCATCGACGCCGAAAACGGCGGCGCGCTGATTCACCTCGACGGCGGCGGCGCATTCAACCCGCAGGCTATTCCGCATGCGCGAATCAACGGCGCCTGCGTGCCCGTGTTTCCGCACAACTACGTGAAGACGAATACGCTTTTCGAAGTGGTCAAACAGAACCTGCGCGGCGCGCGCACCGCATGGTCAGACAAGCATGCGTTCGGTTACGACTGGCTCAACGGCCCGTCGGGCACCGGTGTCGACGATCTGGCGCGCACCGAGATCAACTCGATCGATCCGGCCACGAAGACCGACTATACGGACGTCTTCACGCACACCGAGACGTTCGACAATTTCCACGTGCAGGAGATGGTCAACGAGATCGACGGCAAAGACTCGACCGGCGAGACCAATGCCGCCGTGCCGACCGTGTTCGGCGCCGACTTTCAGACGTTGAGCGTCGCGCAGAAGGCGCCGGTCGCGGCGGGCGGCGGTTATCTCGATGCCGATTTCACGCCGGGTCCGCAAGTGAGCGCGGCGATCACCTACATCGACGATTCGCTGGGCCGCCTCGTGACCGAACTCAAGCAGCGCAACCTGTATTCGTCGACGGCGATCATCGTGGCGTCGAAGCACGGCCAGTCGCCGACCGATCACACGAAGCTCGTGAAAAACGGCGATACGCTGACGAAGCTGCTCGAAGCGAATAACTTCCTCGACCCGAACGGCAACTTCGGCCAGGCCGCGACCCAAAGCGGCAACCTCAACGACGGCACGGGTCTCGTCGATACCGGCTTCGTGCAGACCGACGACGTCGGCCTGATCTGGCTGCGCGATCAGAGCCAGCGCACCGCGGTCGTGAAGACGCTCAAGGACAATCTGAGCTGCAACGCGCCCGGCATCTGCGCGGACGGCCCGCAAGCTTATATCCTGTCGGGCCCGCAACTGGCCGAGCGGTTCGGCGACCCGGCGCTTGGCCGCACGCCGGACATCATCGTGCAGCCGAACCCCGGCGTGATTTACACGTCGAGCACGTCGAAGGACGAAGAGCATGGCGGCAATGCACCGGACGACAGCCACCTCGGTCTCGTCGTCTATGTGCCCGGTGCGAACGATGCGCATGGCGCGCGCAATGCAGGCCGTACGATCGACGAGCCGGTACTGACCACCGAAGTGGCGCCGTCGATTCTGCGCATGCTTGGCCTCGAGCCCGGGCTGCTGCATTCGGTCGCGCTCGAGGGCACGCCAGTGCTGCCCCAGTTCGAACAAGGCCGCTTCTAGGCTGACCTGAGGGACAGGCGCCGACGCGAGCACTTCGCGTTGGCGGTACATTGCTTCGCATGACGGAATTTGCTGTCGCGTCACCGATTGCGCGTCTATGTCATGATGGGTTGAAGCGTGAACCAGGCGTGATTCAGGCCTGCTTCACGCTTCAGGCATTTCTCATACAGGGTGGCCATCATGCGCAACGTCGACGAGAACACGATCACCGAAGCCGTACTCGCACGGCACGAACTCGCGGGCAATGCGAGGCTCAAGGAAATTGCGGGCAGCCTTGTTCGACACCTGCATGCGTTCGCACGCGAAGTGAACCTCACGGAAAGCGAATGGGAGGCGGGGATTCGCTTTCTCACGGAAGTCGGTCATATGACCGATGAAAAGCGCCAGGAATTCATCCTGCTCTCCGATACGCTCGGATTATCGATGCTCGTGGTCGCGATGGCGAACCGCAAACCTGCGGGCTGCACGGAGGCAACCGTGTTTGGCCCGTTCTTCGTCGAAGGCGCGCCCGAGTATGAGAACGGCGCGGACGTCGCGAACGGCGCAACCGGGGTGCCGTGTTTCGTGTCGGGCAAAATCGTCGGCCTCGATGGCGAGCCGGTCGCGCATGCGCGCATCGAAGTCTGGCAGGCCGATGCCGATGGGCACTACGACGTCCAGTATCCGAACGACGGCGAGCACCGCGGTCGCGGAACGCTGCATAGCCGCGCGGACGGCAGCTTCGACTTCCGCTCGATTGTCGGCGAGCCGTATCCGATTCCGCACGATGGGCCGGTCGGCCGCATGCTCGACGCGCTGGGCCGTCACCCGTGGCGGCCTGCGCATCTGCATTTCATGATCGCGGCGCCCGGTTATGAGCGGCTCGTCACTCACGTGTTTCGCGAGGGCGACCCGTATCTCGACTCGGACGCGGTGTTCGGCGTGCGCTCGTCGCTGATCGCGCCGTGGGTGCGGCACGACGCGGGGCTGGCGCCGGACGGCACGCACATGACGGCGCCGTTTTACACGCTCGAATTCAACTTCGTGCTGAACCGCGCAACGCCTTAGCGAGGCGCAACGTCGGCGCGCACGAGCCCGGCGCTTTCCATCGCATCCATATGGCGCGCAATGGCGCCGGGCGTGGTGATCCAGACGTCGCCTTGCGCACAGGCCTCGGCAATATGCTTCAGCGCGCGCCGCAGGTGCCGCAGACGATACGGCTGTCCGACCAGGTACGGATGCAGCGCGATGCCCATCACCAGCGCTTGCGGACTCCGGCCCGAGTGCACCTGCTCGCGCATTTCGTCGAACTGATCGATGATCATGTCGGCGAACGCGCAACCGTCCAGATGGCGGCCGATCATCATCGGCAGATCGTTGAGTTCCTGCGGATACGGAATCGACCAGAGCGGGCCGCCGCGCGTGGCCATGCGCACCGGGCGATCGTCGTGACACCAGTTCAGCGTATAGCGATAGCCGGTTTCGGCAAGCAGGTCCGGCGTGGCGAGCGACTCCGAAATCCACGGCGATAGCCAGCCGGCCGGCGGCGTGCCCGCATGCGCGGCGATCCGGTCGCGGCAGTGCGCGAGCAGCGCGCGTTCGTCGGCCTCGGACAGCGCGCCCTGCCGTTGCGAGTTCGTGTGGCCGTGTCCAATCAGTTCGTCGCCGCGCGCGACGCACGCATCGATCACTTCCGGGCAATGCTCGTAAAGCGAGGTATTGATCAGCACGCCGGCCGGCATGTCGAGCTGGTCGAACAGCTCGAGGCACCGCCACACGCCGACGCGATTGCCGTATTCGCGCCAGCTGTAGTTGAGCACGTCGGGTTCCGGCGATATCGGCCCGAGCGCGGCGCCCAGACCGCTACCGAATGCGAAGTGCTCGATATTGAAGCCGAGATAGACGGCGAGCCGCTTGTCGCCGGGCCAGCTGTAGGCGTCCGCGTCGGTGATCGCGCGATACGGAAAGCGGCCATGTGTTGCAAGCGGACCGATCGCCGCCGCACCCGCGGCGCGGCCCTCGAAGATTTCTTTCATGTTTTTGACGATGTTGACAAAGACCGTGCGGCGCGTGGAATCGCCCGCGCGATGACCGGTTGTCTTGAGCCTGTGCCCAAAAAAACGTTGTCGACAATACGTCGATTTGTCGTATCCAGCAAGCCGCCAAAACTGTGTACCAAAACAGGGTGAGAATTCGCCGATCTGGCGCATGGGCGCGCCAACAACGGGCGCGCCCATGCACTGCGATGCGGCCGAGGCACTGGAGCTGCCGTGGCGATATGCACTGCGCAACGATGCTGGGTACGCAGTGCCGGCCATCTTGCATACCAGACGCTGCAATCTGGCATACATGTTGCGATCCATTGCGTCCATTTTCCGGCGCACATCGTCGATATGCAGCCGGTTCCGCTTCTCTTACCGTTCTCTTTCATGACATCAGTCAGCCGTGCGGACGTCGCTTATCTGTCGATGCGGCAAGCCATCGTCGAGCAGGCGCTCGTGCCGGGCACGAAGCTGCCGGAGGATGCGCTTGCCGCGCATTTCGGCGTGAGCCGCACGCTGATTCGCGCGGCGCTCGCGCGGCTCGCGAACGAAGGCCTGATCGACACCGGCAACAAGCGCAGCGCGACCGTGGCGCGGCCGAGCCGGGAAGAAGCGAAGGCGGTGTTCGAAGTGCGCCGCTGCCTCGAGGTCGAGGTCGTGCGTCTGGTGGTGCAGAACTGGCAGCCCGCGTTCGTCGCATTGCTCGACGAACATGTGCGCCGCGAAGAGGCGGCGCGCGGCGCCGGCGCGAAGCTCGAATTGCGCGTGGCGAGCGAGTTTCACATGCTGCTCGCGCAACTGAGCGGCAATCCGCTGATCGAGCGCTATGTGTCGGAGGTCGTGTCGCGTTGCTCGCTGATTCTCGCGGTGCACGGTCATGAGCCGTCGCAGGAGTGCGGCATGCGCGAGCACCGCACGCTGATCGCCGCGCTGCGCAATCGCGACGCGGCGCTCGCGCAGCAATTGATGAGCGACCACCTGCAGGCGCTCGAAGCGCGTTCGCTCGTCGATCGCGCAGAGACGGCTCGGCCCGACATCGTCGACATACTCGGGCGCTATTCGGCCGCCTTCGCGCCTGCGGACCAGCCGGCGGGTGCAAAACGCGCTGCCCGCAAACCGCGCGAACCACGCGAACCACGTGAGCGGCCCGCAAAACAGACGCGCGGCGCGTGAGATCACCGCCGGCCGCGTCGAAGCAGTCTTCCCCTCACGTCTGATCAGACCAATCGAATCAACCGAACCTACGCCTGGAGCGAATGCAGATGAAGCAGCGAATCAATCGACGACAATTTCTCGCACTATCGGGCGCGGGGGCGGTGGGCCTTGCCGCCGGCATGGTGCCGCGCCTCGCGGCCGCCAAGGGCAAGCTGACGATCGGCATCGTCTATGTCGGACCGCGCGACGATTTCGGCTGGAACCAGTCGCACGCGGTCGCCGCGCAGGCGTTGCGTGCGCTGCCAAACGTCAACGTGGTCGAGGAAGAGAACGTGCCCGAGACGATCGCGGTGCGTAAATCGATGGAATCGATGATCGAGCTCGACGGCGCGTCGCTGATTCTCGGCACGTCGTTCGGCTACTTCGATCCCTATATGGTCGATCTCGCGCGCGCGTATCCAAACGTGCAGTTCCGCCACGCGAGCCGGCTGTGGGATCCGGCGAAGCACCCGAACAATCTCGGCGGCTATTTCGCGTATCGCGACCAGGGCCATTATGTGAACGGCGTGGCGGCCGGCCTGTCGACGAAAACGAATCAGATCGGCTATGTCGCCGCAAAGCCGATCGGCATCGTGCTGCGTACGATCAACTCGTTCATGCTCGGCGTGCGCAAGGTGAATCCGCACGCGTCGGTCAAGCTGATCTTCACCGGCGACTGGACGTTGCCCGTGCGCGAAGCCGAGGCGACCAATGCGCTGATCGCGGGCGGCTGCGATGTGATCGCGTGTCACGTCGACAGCCCGAAGGTCGTCGTCGAAACGGCCGAGCATCACGGCGTGAAGAGCTGCGGTCACAACACGTCGCAGGCCGCGCTTGCGCCGAAGGGGTTCATCACCGGTGCCGAGGCGAAGTGGGAAACCGCGTACAAGGGCTACGCGGCCGATATCGCCGCGGGCCGCAAACTGCCGAACGTGATGTACGGCGGTTACGACAAGGATCTGGTCGCGAGCACGCCGTTCGGCGCGGGGGCGACACCGCAGGCGCGCACGGCGGCGCTCGCGGCGATCGCCGATCTCAAAGCGGGCAAGCCGATCTACGTCGGCCCGATCCGCAGCAACACCGGCAAGATCGTCATCGACAAAACCTACGGCAATTACGATCCATTCCTCGATCAGACCGACTACCTCGTCGAGGGCGTGATCGGTTCGATCGCCTGAGCCTCGAGCTTCACTGTTGATTCCACTGTGCAATAGGATATGGCGAGCGATTCGACGCAATCCATCACACCGCCGGCAAGCGCGGCCGACGTGCGCGAGCGCCGCGAGCGTTTCCTGCCGCTGCGGCAGAGCGCCGAAATGCTGACGATTTCGGCGCTCGCCGTGGGTGGCGCCGCGGCGCTGTTTTCGGTGCTGCTGCTCACGCTCGGCGTCGCGCCGGGCGAGTTCTTCGAACTGGTGTGGCGCGGCGGGTTCGGCACCTGGTTTTCGCTGCAGAACACGCTCGTGCGCGCGGCGCCGCTCGTGTTCACTGCGCTGACCGTCGCGATTCCGGCGCAGCTCGGTCTCGTCGTGATCGGCGGCGAAGGCGCGCTCGTGCTCGGCGGCTTCGCGGCCGCCTGCGCGGCACTGCCGTTCGGCGGCGGCGGGGCGCCCGTGCTCGTCATGACCGCGATGGTCGCGGCCGCGCTCGCGAGCGGCGCTGCGTGGATCGGCCTCGTCGGCGCGCTGCGGCATCTGCGCGGCGCGAATGAAACGATCTCGAGCCTGCTGATGTCGTACCTCGCGATCGCGATCCTGAACTTCTTCGTCGAAGGACCGTTGCGCGATCCGGCGAGTCCGATCAAATCGTCGACGCGACCGATCGGCGACGCGAACATGGTCGGCAATATTCCGGGCACGAGCGTGCATTGGGGCCTCGCGGTCAGCATCGCACTCGCGTTCGCCGTGTGGGTGCTGATGCGCCGCACGACGTTCGGCTTCGCGGCGCGGCTCACGGGCGGCAATCTGCGCGCTGCGCGTGCGCAGGGTCTGCCGGTCGGGCGGCTGATCGTCGCGGCTTGCGCGCTCGCGGGGGCGTGCGCGGGGTTGGCCGGCTATTTCGAGGTGGCCGCCGTGCAGGGCCGCGCGAATGCGTCGCTGGCGGCGGGCTACGGCTTCTCTGGCATTCTCGTGTCGTTTCTCGCGCGTCACCATGCGCTGGCGATCGTGCCGGTCGCGATTCTCGTCGGCGGCATTTCGGCGTCGGGCGGCCTGATCCAGCGGCGGCTCGATCTGCCCGACGCAACCGTGCTGCTGCTCGAGGGCACGCTGTTCGTCGTGCTGCTCGTGAGCGAGACGCTGTACGGGCGCTTCGCGATCTTCCGGGCGGCACGCGGCACGCCCGGCCTCGACGGACAATCATGATGGCCACGACCGATATCGGTATCTGGGCGGTCCCGCTCGCGATGCTCGCCGGCGCGATTCGCGTGTCGACGCCTTTCCTAGGCGGAGGCCAAGCGGTCTTAGGAAGACAAAACATTCTACCAACTCCTTGGCTCACAGAACGACATGGCTACGATCCGACTTGATGTCCGCGTATGCCGTGAGCTTCCATACGCAGTCGCCGTGGTTCGGCACGCTGTGCGCGGGCTTTGCGGGCGCCGCGTTCGGCGCGCTGCACGGCGCGATATGCCGGCTGCCGCGCGTGAGCGATATTGCGATCGGCATCGCGATGATGCTGTTCGGCACCGGGCTCGCTTTCTTTTTCGGCAAGCCGTATATCCAGCCCGATGCGCCGCATCTGCCGGCGCTTCCGCTCGGTGCGTGGTCCGCGCTGCCGCAGGTGCAGGCGGCCCTGCAGATCAACCCGCTGTTCCTGATCGGCATCGTGCTGGCCGTCGTGCTCGCCTGGGCGCTGCGGCGCACGCGTTGGGGCCTTGTCGTGCGCATGTGCGGCGATTCGGCGAGCGCGGCGCGCGCCGCCGGTTATCGCGTCGACGCGGTACGGCTCGTGGCGACCGCGCTGGGCGGTTTTATGGCCGGCATCGGCGGCGCATTCCTGTCGCTGTCGTATCCGGGTAGCTGGAGCGAGGGGCTGTCTTCGGGGCAGGGGATGATGGCGGTCGCGCTCGTTATTTTCGCGCGCTGGCATCCGCTCGGCTGCGTCGGCGCCGCCTTGCTGTTCGGCGCGGCGGGCGCGATTGGCCCCGCTCTGCAGAGCATCGGCGTGACGTCCGGCTATTACTTCTTCAACGCGGCGCCGTATCTGTTGACGCTCGTCGTGCTCGTTGCGTCGTCGTCGCCGCGTCGCAATCTGAAGGGCGCGCCGGCCGAGCTGTCGATTACGCGCCGATGAAGCGGACCGGCGCAGGCCGCGCTGCATGCATTCCACGCGCGGCGCGCGCCATGCCGGCGATTTCTTTCAGGTGACGACCATGTCGCATTTCTCTGCGGTACCCGCCGCGCCGCGTGCCGGCGATTCGTCCGGCCGTGCCGGCCTTGCGCTCGAAACGGTCGGGATCACGAAGCATTTTGGCGCACACGTCGCGCTCGACGACGTATCGATCAAGGTGCGTGCGGGCACGATCCACGCATTGCTCGGCGAGAACGGCGCGGGCAAGTCGACGCTCGTCAAGTGCGTGATGGGCGAGTACAAGGCGACGCGCGGACAGGTGCTGCTCGACAACCGCGAGGCCGCGATCGACGGGATCCGCGATGCGCACCGGCGCGGCATGGGCATGGTCTATCAGCACTTCACGCTCGTGCCGTCGCTGAGCGCCGCCGAGAACCTCGTGATGGCGCGCGCCGACGTGCCGGCGCTGATCGACTGGCGCGCGGAGAAGCAGAAGCTGCGCGCGTTTCTCGAGCGTATGCCGTTGCGCGTGCCGCTCGAGCGCCCGGTCGCGAGTCTTGCAGCCGGCGAGCGGCAGAAGCTCGAAATCCTGAAGCAGCTCTATCTCGCGCGGCGCCTTCTCATTCTCGACGAACCGACGTCGGCGCTCACGCCCGGCGAGGCCGACGAAGTGCTGTCGCTGCTGCGCACGCTCACGCGCAGCGAAGGGCTCACCGTCATCATGATCAGCCACAAGTTTCGCGAGGTGATGCAATACGCGGACGAGGTCAGCGTGCTGCGGCGCGGCCGGCTGGCCGGCGCGGGGACGGTCGGCGCGCTGTCGGTCGATGCGATGAGCCGCATGATGGTCGGCGACGCGGTGCTGCGCGAAGCCGCGCCGCGTCGCGCATGGCATGGCGCGCCGCAGCCGGTCGCGCTCGAAGTCGAGCGCATCGGCGCGGACGACGACGACGGCCTGCCGGCCGTTCGCGAGGTCAGTCTTGCGGTGCGCGCGGGCGAAGTGGTCGGCATTGCCGGTGTGTCGGGCAACGGTCAGGCGCAACTGGTCGAAGTGCTGTCGGGCCAGCGCGAGGCCAGCGGCGGGCACATGCGCGTGGGCGGCCGCGCCTATCGGCCGCGACGCGCGCAGATGCGCGCCGGCAAGGTGTTCTGCCTGCCCGAGGAGCCGCTGCGCAATGCGGCGGTCGCGCATATGACGGTGGCCGAAAACATCGCGTTCCGCGTGTTCGACGCGCCGGGGCTGCGCGGCCTGGGCGGCTGGTTGTCGCCTGCGCGGATCCGCCGTCATGCGCTCGGGTTGATTGCCGCGTATCGCGTGAAGACGGCGTCGCCGGACGAACCGATCGGTAACCTGTCGGGCGGCAACGTGCAGCGTGCGATCCTCTCGCGCGAACTGTCGGGCGAGGTCGACGTGCTGATCGTCGCGAATCCGTGTTTCGGCCTCGACTTCGCGTCGGCGGCCGAGATTCGCGCGCGCATCGTCGACCAGCGCAATCGCGGCGCGGCCGTGCTGCTGATCTCGGAAGACCTCGACGAGATACTCGAACTCGCGGACCGCATCGCCGTCATGAGCGAGGGGCGCATCGTGTACGACGCGCCCGCGTCCGAAACCGATCAGCCGGCCATCGCGCGCGCCATGGCCGGCGAGGCGACGATGGCCAGAGCAGATCGCTGATACGCGGTGCGCGATTCCACGCGCGAGGCGCAAGGTGTGCCGCGCGGTGCCGTGCCTGCCGACGTCGCGTCACGTCACGCCATGCGGTGCTGTGACGTTACGCGATCGCGCGGCTCGCAGCGAGGGGTGCACAACAGCGCGCCGGTCAGCAGCAGCCGAACCAGGCGCTCTTTCGGTAGAACGGGCCGAGATCGTCGGACAACGCGTCGAGCGTTGCGCGCCATGCATGCACCGATGGCTGCGCGCCGATGCGCGCGCGCAACTGGCCGAGCAGTTCGGCGCGCAACGCCGTTTCGTCGACGCCTTGCACGCGGCCGCCGGCCACCACGGTCCGGCCGCCGATCACGACTTCCTCGATATGCGCGCCGCTGCCGCGCGCGAGCATCAGCTCGAATGGATCGACCGGGAACAGCGCATCGTCGTCGAGCGCATCCCAGTCGAGGAACATGAAATCGGCGGTCGCGCCCACTTCGAGCCGTCCGCCGGGCAATGCGCCCGCTCGTGCGCCGAGCACGCTGCGCCGGCCGCTTTGCGCGGCGAACGCCCAGAGCTGGGCGCGCGTCATGGTGACGTCGAAGCCCCAGCCGCGGTGCAGCTGATAAGCGAGGCGCAGTTCGCGCAGCGCATCGTTGTCCTCGTCGATACCCGTGCAATCGAGGCCGAGCGCGATCCTGCAGCCGTGCCGCAACATCTCGGGCACGGGTGCAATGCCGGACTTCAGATACAGATTCGAACTCGTGTTGACGGCAATCGTCACGCCACGCTCGGCGAGCCGCGCGAGTTCGTCGGGACGCGCGTAGACGCAGTGCGCGAGCGTGAGCCGCGGACTGAGCAGGCCGAGGTCGTCGAGATAGCGGACGATGCCTTGCGGATGCGTGCGATCGGCCCATTCGCGCTGATACGGCGTTTCCAGCAGATGCAGATGGACCGGGCGGTCATGGTCGGCCGAGGCCTGCGCGATCGCCGCGAGCAGCGGCGTCGAGCACCACTGGACGCCGGTCGGTCCATATTGCACGGTCACGTGCTCGCCGTAGCCTTCGCCGTCGATCATGCGGGCGACGTCGTCGACGAGCGCGAGCTGCTGGTGCGCGGACACCGGCTTGATGGCGAGCTGTGCGGCCACCGCGTCGCGGATGGCGGGACGCAGCGCGGCGAGCGCGGTCGCGTCGTCGCAATACGCGATGCCCTGGCGGTCGCGCATTGCAATCGCGAAGCCGATGCGGTTGCCGACGTCACGCGCCGCGCGCGCGACCGCGCGTGCTTCGTCGACGTATGGCATGCCGCCTTGCACGCGCGTGTAGTGCACCATCAGATTCGCGACGCCGTGACGCACCGAGCGCGCGAAAGCGGCAGCGGCGCTCAGATACGGATCGGCGCCGGGCGCGAGACCCATAAACGGCAGCCAGCCTTCAAGCGGCTTGTCGAACGCGCCGACGCTCGCACTGCGCAGATAGCGGCCGTGATCGTGCGCATTGCTGAGCGCGGGCAGCGCGACGCGCCGTGGCTTCGCGTTCGACGCCGGTGGTTCAGGTGCCGGTGTGATCGCAACGATGCGCCCGTCTTCGACGCTCATGCTCATATCGGGTTGCGAGGGCGTCGTTCCGGGGTCGGTCAACAACCAGGTGCAGGGCCAGGTGCGGTGGTTCGAGTCGTTCATGAGCGGAGCTTGCGTCGCGTTCGTGCCGCACGGCGCGCTTCATCGGCGCACGAGCCGTGCGGGCAGGTTCGGAGGTACCCGATTCTAACCAGCCAGAAAAAGCGGCGACGGCGCGGCCCGCTCCGTCACGCGCGCACAAGCCCTTCGATGGGCCGCTGCGCGACTGTTTGCCCGAATAATGCCGACGCCGTGCGTTGCGGATCGAGCCGCAGACTTTCCGCGGCGGCGCCCGCGATCAGCGCATCGAGCGCGGCAGTCGGCTTCAGATCGCGGCCTTCGTACAGGTCCGGCTCGCGCAAACCGGGCCAGTCCGCGATCACACGGCCCCCCGCCACCGCGCCGCCGACCAGCATCGCCGCCGACGCGGTGCCGTGATCGGTGCCGCCCGTGCCGTTTTCGGCCGCGGTGCGTCCGAACTCGGTTGCGACGAGCACCGTCGTGTGCGCCCATTGCGCGCCGAGTCCATCGCGCAATGCGGCGAGCAGCGCGTCGAGGCCTTTGAGCGTTGTCGCGAGCCGTTGCGTTTGCGCGCTATGCGTATCCCAGCCGGCGGTTTCGATCATCGCGATGCGCGGGCCGTCGTCGCGTGCGAGCAGCGTTGCGGCGAACTTGCCGAGCGCGCCCGCGTCCTGGCGTGCGCGCGTGCCCGAATCGCCGACCATCGCACGCGTCGCCGTCGCCGCTTCCCAGAGCGGCTTCAACTGCGCGTCGTGCTCGTAGAGCTGCGTGACGCGCATCATCAGGTCGTCCTGCGCGGGCGGCAGGGCGGATGGCGCGTATGACGTAACCGCGGTTCTGCCGCGCAGCGCCAACGGCACCGACGGCGCGAAGGCGATTGCATCGGGCCCACGCGGCAGCAACCCGGCGAGCCGGTTGAGCCAGCCGTCCTTCACCTGATACGGCGCGGTGCCGCCGGTCTCGAGTACGTTTTGCCCGTCGAAATGCGAGCGATCGCGATACGGCGAGGCGACCGCATGCACGAATAGCGCTTCGCGCGCCGCATATAGCCTCGCGGTTTCGGCGAGCGACGGATGCAGCGCGAACATGCCGTCGAGCTTCGTCGTGTTCGCCTGATCCATCGCGAGCGAGCCGCGCAGCGATGCATAGGCGGGGTCGCCGTACGGCATCACGATGTTGAGTCCATCGGCCGCGCCGCGCTGGATCACGAACACGAAGCGGCGTTCGGTATCGGCACGCGCGAAGGCGATGCCGGGGATCGAAAACGGCGAGACGAGCAACGCGCCCGCACCCGTGGCCGTGGCGCGGATAAAACGACGACGGGAAATCACGATGCTTACCTCCGCTGGAAATCGGGTGAGACGAAGAGCAGCGCGAGCGCCGTCGATGCGCTTTCGGCGCGCGACACCGCGCTTGCCGTCGGCGTGCTCAGCGAGCCCGCGAACAGGCGGTTGCCGAGCGTGCGCGCGTCGAGCCGGTCGCCGACGCGCGACGCGAGCCGCTGCGCGAGCTCGACGCGTCGCAGCAGCGCATCGGGCGAGGCCCAGCTTGCCGCGACGTCGTCGTAGCCGGCGGGCGAGCCGGGCCGCCAGACCGGCTGGCCGAGCTGCGTGAAAAGCGGGGCGGCCTGCAGATTGCCGAGGTCTTGCCAGCCGAGCCCGCGCATCGCCGAGAGGGCCCACTCCCACGGCGATTTGAATTTCGCGGAAGCCGGCGACCATGCCTGAGGCGAGTCGATCAGCGCACGATAGACGGTCGGCAGATCGCCGCCGCTTCGCGTGAACGCATTCGCGACGCGTGAGACGACGTCGGGCGGCGGCGTGTCCGCAATGAAGTGGCGCGCGAGTTTGTCCGCGATATGACGCGCCGTGGCAGGCGACGATGCGAAGTCGTGCAGAACGGCGAGCGGCTGCGCTGCGCCGGTCTGGTCGTACTCGCGTCCGGTTACGGTGCGCGAGCCGGGTTCATGCTGGGCCGCGCGGAAGACGAAATGGCCGGGCTCGGCGGCCCGGTTAGCGGCGCCTGCGCCGAGACCGCCGGCGCGGGCAGGCGGCAATGCGATGCTCCAGCCCGTCAGCGCTCGCGCGAATTCGGTGACGTCCTGCTGCGTGTAGCCGCTGCGCGCGCCGAGCGTATGCAGCTCCATGATTTCGCGTGCGAGGTTCTCGTTGAGCCCGCGCGGGTGCGGCCGCGGGGGCGCCGGCGAGGCGGCCCCCGGGTTTGTGGCCGGGTTTGTGTCATCACGCGCCGCGGCGCGCATGGCCGCGACGCTGTCGGGGCCGATCGAGTTTGTCTGGTCGAGATAAAACTGCATCGCCGGATGCTGTTCGACGGCGACGAGCATGTCCTCGAAACGGCCAAGCACGTGCGGGCGGATTGCCTCGGCTTCGAACGCGCCGGCCAGCACGGCGACCTGCGGTTTTTCGGTCGAGATCGCGAAGTGGTTTGCCCAGAAGTGCACGAGGCGTTCGACGAACGGCGTTTGCGTGTTCAGCGCGCTTAACACGCGGGCGTTGACGGCGTCGCGGTACGTCGTGACGATGTCGCTGCGCAGCGCTTTGCGCGCCTGCTGGGCGGCGGAAGCCGGTGTCGTGGCAGTAGATGAGGCGGTCGATGGCGGCTGAGTCGGTGGCGTGCCGCCTTCCATATTGTTCGCCATACTGATTGCACCCGATGCCGCCGCGTCCTTGCCGTTCTTGCGCATTTCGCGCACCTCGCGGCGGCGCTGCACGAAGTCGACGACAAGCGTTGCCGAACCGGGCTCGCGCGACCATGCGGGCGGGCGTGGATCGTACTCGTCGAATTGCGCGAGCAGCCATGCTTTCGGATCGGCCGGCACGGGCTCGTTTGCGCTCGCGCCGAGGCCGAAGCGGTTCAGCGCGATGGCGGCGGCGCGTGCGGCCGGATGGGCGTCATTCGAATCGTTCATCGGCATTCCTTTGCGTCGACTATGTCCGTTAAACGGACGCCGCCTGCCGATCCGTCGCCGCGCGCAAGAATTTATTGGCTGGCCGGTTTTGCGGACGGCTGTTTCGCCGCGGGCTGCCGCCATTGACCGTATTCGCGCAGGCTGTCCGCGAACTGCGCGCGTTCCTGCGGCGATAGCGATGCGGCGAAATCGGCCACCGCTTGCTCGATGCGCGCACGCAATGCTTCATCGGCATTGCGGGTGCGGGCCAAGGCGGCGTCGAGCGCCGGGCGGTTCAGTTCCGGCTCGCCAAGCAGACTCAGCACATCGCGCCGCCCTTCGCGGCCGGAACGCACGTAGCTGCGGCCGTCGCGGCGCGCCTGCTGCAAGTCCTGCGCGAATTGCTGGCGGCGTTCGTCGGAGAGCTGATCGGCGGCGAAGCGCAAGGCATGCTGCTGCGTTTGCGCCTGTGCCCGTACGGCGCTTGCGGTTTCGCGAGGGCGGCTCGCGAACCATTGATAGGTGCCGCCTGCTATCGCGCCGAGCAGAAAGATGTTGAGCACGAGCGATGCGATGAGCGCCCATTTCAGCGAGTGTCCGTTCATTCACCGCTCCAGTCGGAGGTTGTGCCGTCGAAGCTCGTGGCGAGCGAGGGTGCATCGAGTGTCGCGCCGGACGTCGTGCGCAGCGGCGCGCTCCCCGCGAGCAGCACGAACGAGACGACGAACGCGCCGGCCAGCGCGCCCGCGAGGCCCGCGCCGATAAATGCGGCACCGGACCACCAGACGCGTGCGCGTGGCGGGCGCGTGCGCGGCGGCACCGGCGCCGATGCGATGATGCGGCGCGTCAGCGCGGCGTCCGGGTGTGGCGGCGCGTCGGTCGCGAGCCATGCGTCGAGTTGCGCCGATGCCAGCAGCAGCGCATGCGCTTCGTCGCGATGCGCTTCGGCCCACGCGAGCGCCGCGGCGCGCTCGCCGGCCGGCCAGTGGCGCGCGTCGGCGCCGTATGCGTCGACGATCGTACGGAAGCGGTCAGGTGTCATCGGAAGTCCTTCGGCGTGGGTGCGGTGAATCGGGCGTCGCCGCTCGCGCGGGCGCTGCCGGCTGCGACGGCGCGGAGGCGGGCGGCGGCTCCGATGTGCCTCGCGACGCGGATGAAGACGCGAGCCGCGGCGCAGGGTTTGCGTGCGGCGCCGCCGCGAGATAGGCGCGCAAATTGCGCCGCGCCCGCGCGAGCAGGCTCTCGAGCGCGTCGACCGTGATCCCCATCGCGGCGGCCGCGTCGGTATTCGACAGTTCCTGGTAGTACTGCAGCACGATCGCCTCGCGTTGCCGGATGGGCAGGGCCGCGAGCGCGGCGCGCACATGCGCGTCGCGTGCGTGCGCTTCGAGGCGGGCGTCGGGCGGCGGGCCCGGGTCGACGCTGTCGGGCAACGCGTCGACCGGTTCGGCGCGGTTCGCGCGCAAGCGGTCGTAGCAGAGATTCAGCGCGACGCGGTGCAGCCACGTGTCGAAACGCGCCTCGCCTTCGCGCCAGCGCGGCGCGTGTTTCCAGATCCGCACGAACGCTTCCTGCGCGACGTCTTCGGCTTCCATACGGTCTCCGAGCATCCGCGTCGCAAGCGCGAGCAGGCGCGGCAGCTTGCGCTCGACGAGCGCGCGCACGGCAGCCGGATCGGCGCGGGCGACTCGCGCGAGCAATGCCGCATCAGGGTCGGCGTCTGCGGCCGCGTCTGGAGACCCGTGCGGGTCGCGTTCGGTGTCGCTCAATGCGCGGCGTCCTGCTGGACGTGCTGCTTGACGTCCCGCAGGACGTGTTGCGTCAGGCGGTGCGTTAGGTGCTGCGCGATCGTGTGCTGCGCGAGGCTCATTCTGTCTGCTCCCTGTTTGCTTCGAGCGAGGTCCGGACGCGAGTTGGAATGGCGCGGAATCGGACCGATCCGGCGCTTTCCTCGTATGGGCGGCGATCGCTCGCTTACCGTTTAACGTGCAGACGGGTCGAAATCCGTCGCTCGGGCTCGTTATCGGCAAATTGTCGCGCGCAATGTCGATTTCGGCCACGGCGGTTCGTCGCCTGAATGAAGCCGCCGTGCGGGCGCCGGATCGGGTGCCCGCACGGCGGTCTCCCAAAACCCGTCAAGGAGAATGAAGATGCGCGTCATGGTCATCGTCAAGGCGTCGCCCGAGTCGGAAGCCGGCCAGTTGCCGGATACGGAGATGTTCGCGGCCATGGGCCGCTTCAACGAGGAACTCGCCAAAGCCGGCGTGTTGCTCGCCGCCGACGGCTTGCAGCCGAGTTCGCGCGGCAAGCGCGTGCGCTTCGCCGGCAGTTCGCGCACGGTCAGCGACGGGCCGTTTGCGCAGGTCGGCGAGCTCGTCGCGGGGTTCTGGCTCTGGCAGGTCGCATCGATGGACGAAGCCGTCGAATGGGTCAAGCGCTGCCCGAACCCGATGAACAGCGACTCCGATATCGAAATTCGCCCGCTGTACGAAATGGCCGATTTCGGCGACGCGTTCACGTCCGAATTGCGCGACCGGGAAGCGCGCCTGCGCGACGAGATCGAGCGCAATGCGAGCGGCGAGCGCGGTCAGTGATCAGGCGGGCGGGCGCCTCGCGCGCGCCGTTGATCGGCAACGGCGGCGTATCGTGCGGGGCGCGGCAGGCGGCACACAGCGCGTCGCCTTGAAGCCTCAACGCGACTCCAATTCCGCCTTCATCGCCTGAACCGCCTGCGCCCAATCGCCAGGCTCCGGTTGCCGGAACGCGCGCATCGTGTCCGCATACCACGGCGATGCAGGCCCGCTGCGCGCATGGGTCCAGCGCCATTCGTTGTCGGTTGCGGGCAGCATGACCCAGCACGGCTTGCCGAGTGCGCCGGCCAGGTGCGCAGTCGCCGTGTCGACGCTGATCACGAGATCGAGTTGCGCGACGACGGCCGCCGCATCGGCGAAATCCGCAAGCTCCGGGCCGAGCGGCAGTATCGGCCGCTGCGCCGGCGCGCAGCCCGCTTCGTCTTCGCCGGCGCCTTTTTGCAGGCTCACGAAGCTCGTATTCGCCACGTCCCACAACGGCGCCAGCGTATCGAGCGACGGCAGCGAGCGCTTGTGGTCGTTCACATGCTTCGGATTGCCTTTCCAGACCAGACCGATTCTGCGGCCCGCGAGGCCTGCGAGCCGGCCACGCCATGCGTCGACGAGCGCCGCGTCCGGTGTGATGAAGTGCGCCGGCGGCAGCGTCTTGTCGTCGAGCAGGCCCGGCACGCTGAGCAGAAAGGTCCAGTAGTCGTACTGGCCTTCCGAAACGGCCGCGAGCGTGTCGAGCACCTCATCGACGCCTTCGACGCTCCTGAATAGCCGGCTCAGAGCCGGCGGGCACGCGAACGTCAGACGCGCGACGCCCTGCGCCTTCAGTCGCGCGATATAGCGGCCGAACTGCAGCGCGTCGCCGAAACCCTGCTCGCGCCAGATCAGCAGCGACTTGCCGGCGAGCGGTTCGCCGTGCCAGCGCGGGCAGCTCACGTCGGGCGCCTGCGCGCGCTTCTGGCTGTCGCCGCGTTCGTGGCGCGCTTCGTAGAGCGGCCAGCCTTCCTCATAACGTTGCGCCTGCAACAACAGCGCGGCGAGGCCGAATTTCGCCGACGCGAGGTCCGGATGGATCGCGAGCGCGCGGCGATAGGCGGCTTCGGCTTCGTCGGTGCGGCCCTGCCGGTATAACGCGATGCCGAGCGTATGCAACGCGTTCGCGCTGTCTTCCTGAAACGCAAGCGCTGTGCGGCATGCCGCTTCGGCGTCGACATAGCGATCGGTTTCGATCAGCGTGCTGCCGAGGCTCGTATGAATGTCGGGCAGATGCGGCGCCAGCGTCAGCGCGTGGCGCAGCGACGTTTCGGCTTCATCGAAGCGCTTGAGCAGATTCAGCAGCGCGCCGAGATGATGATGCGCCTGCACGAGATTCGGCTCGGCGACCAGCGCGGCGCGGTACATGACTTCTGCCTCGCGCAGCCTGTCGCCGTCGACCTGCAGTTTGCCGAGATTGAAATACGCTTCGCCGTACTCAGCGTTGCAAGCCAGTGCTTGCACATACGCGGCCTGCGCTTCGTCGAGCCGCTTTTCGTCGTGCAGCAGCACGCCAAGATTGTTGTGCGCGACCGCGAGATTCGGGCGCAGCCCGATTGCCTTGCGATACGCCGCCTCCGCTTCGTCCGCACGCCCGGCGCGATGCAGCAGCAAGCCGAGGTTGTAATGCGCTTCCACATAGTCCGCCCGGCACGCAATCGCCGCGCGAAAGCTCGCTTCGGCTTCCGGCAGCCGTTCGAGGCGCTTGTAAAGGCTGCCGAGATTGCAATGCGATTCCGCGTAGTCGGGTTCATCCGCGAGTGCGTGCTGCCAGAGCTGTTCGGCATCGGCGAGCTGCTCGAGATTCTGCGCGCAGACGCCCGCAAGATTGAACGCCGCTGCGCGCGTCGCGCTCGCGGTGCGCTGCTGCATGATCGGTTGCAGGGCTGTCAACGCATCGGCAAAGCGCTTGTTCGTGTAGAGCAGGACGGCGGCCTGCAGCAGTTGCGCATCGTTGCGCGGCGAATCGGATGACGTCATGGGCGAGCGGAACGGACGCGAGGCAAGGCCCCTGGAACCGGCATAAAGGGGTCGTCAAGGTGATGAACGGACCGATTATCGCCCGTCTGCCTTTCTGATGCCTTCCGCGTGCGGCCCGGCGGTCTTTGGCGATTTCCGGCGGTTACCAGCGCACGTGCAGTGTCTCGACGCCGCGCAGGTTGCTGCGGCCATTCCAGTGCAGATCGTCGAGCCCGTCGACCGTCAGGTTGGGCAGCCGCGTCAGCAGCGCGCCGAGTGCAGTCTCGAGTTCGAGCACCGCGAGGCGATAGCCGAGGCAGTGGTGCACGCCGCCGCCGAATGTGAGTACGCGCGGCACCTCGCGGTCGATATCGAGCTGGTCGGGACGTTCGAACTTCGCCGGATCGCGGTTTGCCGCGCCAAGCGACAGATAGACGATCGAATCGCGCGGCACCGGAATGCCCGAGATTTCCATGTCTTCGCTCGCGGTGCGGCCCGATAGCTGAGCGGACCCTTCGTAACGCAGGCATTCGATGATCGCGTTCGGCAGCTTCGTCATATCGCGCCGCAGCGCGTCGAATTGCTGCGGATGGCGCTGCAGGGCGATCAGCGCGTTGCCGATCATGTGCGACGTGGTCTCGTGACCGGCGAGGTAGAGCAGGATCACATTCGCGACGATCTCTTCGTGCGTGAGCGTTTCGCCGTGATCTTCTGCCTTGAGCAGCATCGAGACCAGATCGGTGCCCGGCTGCTTGCGGCGCGCTTCGATGACTTCCGAGAAATAGGTGTCGAGCGTCCGGTATGCATCGTTCGACATCGCCAGCTGCGCTTCGCCGGCCGGCGCGACGTCGAGCATTTTCGCCACGTGCTGGATCGCATCGCCGAGCTCTTTTGCATGTTCGACAGGCACGTCCAGCATGCGGCAAATCATCTCGATTGGAAACGGCATTGCGTACGCGGCCATGATATCGACGCTGCCGTCGTTCTCGAAGCGGTCGATGAGGCGCTGGGCGCTCGTGCGCGCGATGTCGCGCATCGATTCGATCTGCCGCGCGTTGAAGGCCTGCATCATCAGGCCGCGCAGCCGCGTGTGCACGGGCGGGTTCATCAGCAGGAACATGCGGCCGTAGCCGAGCAATACCGGTTGCTGCGCGCCTGCTTCGCCGTAGCGTTTGCGCACCGATGATTCGAAGTTATGAACCATGCGGCGATCGTGCAGCAGTTTGTCGACCACGTCGTAGCGGCCCGAGAAGAACTGGTTCGGCCCGACCGGCACGAGCGGACCCGCTTCGCGCAGGGCGTCATAGACCGGGTACGGATTGGCGAGAAACGAAGGCGTGGCGAAGTCGGCGAGGTTCATGGCGATGCTCGTGATGGGGAACGCCGGGCGGCGATCCGTCGGCGGTAGGTGGTCCGCCGATAATCACGAGAACGTTCGACCGCGCGGTGTATTCCCTCCGTTCGGTCGAGTCAGGCTACCTGGAACGCTTTGTCCCCATCGGCTTTGCCCGATGGTTCCTATTCGCCGACCGCGCTCGCGTCGGACCGGGCAGCGCCTTTGCCGGTTACCAGAAAGCCGAGCGCGGCGATCACGACGACGATCGTCACCGCGGCGAACAGCAGCGTCGCGTGACGGATGTCGGTCCGTTGCGTCGCGATGCCGAGTCCGATGACGGGCAGCGAAATCGCGACATAGAGCACGACGAAATAGGCCGACGTCACGGCGGCGCGCGCATCGGCGGGGCTGCGCGCGGTCAGTTCGCCGAGTCCGGCGCGAAAGCTCGCGCCCTGGCCAAGGCCGGCGAGCACGGTGCCGGCGAGCAGCGCGCTCCTCGCGTCGCAGACGCTGCTGAGCGCGACGAGCGCGAGGCCCGCGATCAGGCCGACGCAACCGGCCGGTTGCCTCCAGCGCGGTGCGAACCGGCTTTGCAGGGCCTGTCCGCACGCGGACGATGCGAACAGCAGAAACACGACGAGTCCGATCGCGACGTCGCTGTGAAAGCCGAGCACGCTACGCATCAATTGCGGCGCGACGGCCGCGAAAAATCCGACCACGACGAAACCGGCGAAACCCGATAGCGCGGCGGGCACGAATGCGCCGCGCACGGGCCGCGGCAAGGCGATCCGTTGCATGCGCAACTTTGCGTGCGCGGCGACGCGCGCTGTCTCGGGCACGCTGCGCACCGCAAGCAGCGCGACGACGACAAGCGCGAGATGAACCGCATAGGGCGAGCGCATCGGCGCCGGCATATATTCGACGATCAGACCGCCGAGCACGGGTCCGCAGCCGAGGCCGAGCATGTTCGATGCGGTGGCGGCGAGCGTCGCGGCATTGCGCCACTTCGCGGGCGCGGCTTCGATCACCGCGACGGTCGCAGTGCCCGTGAAAATGCCGGCGGACACGCCCGAGATCAGCCGCGCCCCCATCAGCCCGGCGAGGCTCGTGCTTGCGAGAAACACCACGCCCGACGCCGCCGAGGCGACGAGCCCGTACGTCAGCATCCGCTTGCGGCCCAGCTGATCGGACCAGTTGCCGACCATCAGCAGCGCGGCCAGCACGCCGAAGGCATAGCACGCGTAGATCACGGTGATCGTGGCCGGCGTGAAGCCGTACGCAATGCGGTAATAGCGGTAGACGGCGGTGGGAAGCGTCGTGCCCATCATATTGATGACGAACGCGAGCGCGAGCAGCAAAAACGCGCCGGACGTGCGCGGCGTGCCGGAGGCTGGTTGCATCGGGTACCGGTCTCGAGGAAAGATTGCGGGAAAGACGGGGCACCCGATTATCGTCAATGCGCGGATTCTCTGCTGACAGCCGTTCTGCAACCTTGCAGGACTGAAGGAAACCGCGCGCAAAAAAGCGACCGGGAGAAACTGCTCCACGGTCGCCAATCATTACCTCTACGCATTCTCAATAACACTTCGTTGCACGGTACGACAAGATTGCCTACCGGAACGTGCGGTGACTGTTCTTCGCGTGGCGCTCGAAGTGAGCGCGCCGCACGTCGACGATTCTCGCTTCGGCCAGCCGCGGCGCGAACGGCGCACCGTGCTGGACATGACTGACAAGCTTCTCGATCGTGCCGCGCGCAATCGCGGTGCGGGCCGAGCGCGCGATCTGCGCGAACCGTGCGCCGCCGTCGGGCGAGCGTGCCGCACGCAACGCGGCGAACCAGCCGATCACGGTCCAGCCCAGAAACACGTTGATCATCGTGATCGCGAACGCGTGACGATGTTCGCGTGCATCCGCTTCGAGCGACGGCACGAGGTACACCACGAGTGCACCGATCAGTCCGATAGCTTCGACATATTTGGCCATTGCATCACCTCTTCTTCCTGTTGATCTACACGAGCCTTGTTGCGCCTGACTGCAAGCGCAGCATCGTTGGATCCAATGTAGGCCAGTTCGGGGTGGTGACGAAACGGGATGGTTCGCAAATCACAATAGCTGATTCCTGAACAATCGTGCGAGGACCGTCAGTCCGGTATGTTGGCGTGCGAGGTGTGGGCGGCAATCTGCACGATCCGGTGGCGCACCACGGCGATGGCCTGTTTCAATGCGTAAACATCCTGAAAGTATCGCTGCGGCATGCGGATTTGCCCCGCGTACGCATCGATCTCCTCGATTTCGTCGCGCCACTGCTCGACCTGCTCCGATGTCGGCTGCGCGGTTTGCCAGATTTCGTCCTCGAGCGACTTCAGCTCGCGATACCAGACCACGAGCCGTCTTTTGATGCGCGCCTCGAGCATGCGCGGCAAGGCCTGCAGCAGACCGACGAGCACCGCGAGAAACGGCACGAGAATCAGCAGCCGCCGTTCGATAAAGCTCGCGAGCCAGAAAGGCAGATAGCGCTGCAGAAACGGCGGGCCGGACTTGAAGTAGCGCGTGCTTTCGTCGGAAACCGGAAACTCGGCGGTATCGAGGTTAGGGAATGCGCCGACCGGCGTGAAGTAGTCTTCGCCGCCATGCACGGTCTTCGCGACTTCGAGCAGCACGAAGGTGAGCGCCGGATGCAGCGAATCTTTCGCGACCAGTTGCGCAGTCGCGGCAAGCAGCGTGACGTCTTCGCGCGGAAGATCCCTGGCAATGCTCGTCGCGCCACGCGGATAAGTGATTTTGGCGAGCGCGGGGAATTTCTGCACGTACGCGTCGGCCAGTGCGAAGCTCATGAGCTTCAGGTCGCTGTTGAGCAGGGTTTGCTGCATCGGGGCGTCGGGGCGGCCGATAAAGAACGCCGCGTCGAGCGTGCCGTTTTCGAGGCCCTGGTACGCATCGGCCGCGTCGAGTTCGAGCAGCGTCGAATTTTCGCGCGTCACATCGGCGAGGCCCAGCAGCGTTTCCGATACGTTCAGCAAACCGCTGCCCGGCACGCCGATCGAGATGCGCTTGCCGCGCAGTTCCATGAGCTGGTTGACCTTCTCGGGACCGCGGTAGAACACCCAGATCGGTTCGTACGAAACCGCGGCGATCGTCTGCAGATTGTCGGTGTCTTTGGGGCGGACCGTGCCGGACTGGATAAAGCCGACCTCGTATTCGCTGTTGGGATCGGCAAGGCGCTCGTAGTTCTCGACGGACCCCGACGACGGACGGATATCGAGCGTGATGCCCTTGCGTTTGAGCAGCGGCGCGTAGCGGTCGGCAAAGCTGCGATAGATGCCGCCGTCCGCGCCGGTCGTTATCACGATGCGGTTGCGCACCGCGGGCTCGGCGAGCGACCATACCGCCCAGACGAGCGCCGCGAGCACGATCAGCACGACGGCGAACAGCGTCCACCGGCGTGCGGGCGTGATTTTTCCTGTGGACTGAATGCGGTGCAACGCCGGGTTGCGTTTTGGCATTCTTATTCCCCGTTATCGGCTTATGCGCTGAGGTGTGCCGCGTTTCATGCCTGCGGCGACGATCATAGCGCATCCCGATAGCGCCGGTATCGAGGCTGGACCTCCGGAAACCGCACACCGCGGCGCACCAAAAGCGATCCGTATTTGCGGGTAAACTTGTCCCCATGAACAAGTGCCCTTACTGCGAAAAAATTCGTGACGAATGGGACTGCCACGGCTCGGAGTGCCGCGCGGCAATCGCGAAGGCACTGCGCAGGCAACGTCAGGGCCTGCCGATGGTCCCGAAAGTCATTCGCAATGAGATCCCCGCGGGCGCGAGCACCGGCGAAGTCATCGCACGGTTGTCGCGGCAGCGCTTGCGCGCGCGTCGCGGCAATGAGGAACGCCGCGAGCGCAAGGAAATAGACAGGGCCGACGTCGACGTCGATTGACCGGCGCGGCGGGTCATCGTATTGCGGCTGCCCGTCATCTATCGAATCGGCGCCTTTGTCGCCGCGCGCGGCGGAACCGACACTTTTTTCAACGCCTCGATCTCCGTGCTGCGTCCACTGGCGATTTGCTCCGCGATGTGCGTCAGGTGCACATCGTGCTGCTGCGTCGACGGGTTCTTTGCCTCGAAATGCGCAAGCCAGCGCATGACGAATCCGGCGTCGGTATTGCCGGCGTACGCCGCGACGCCGGCCGCATTCGCCGCGGAGCACGTCAATGCCACGGTCAATGCGCAGATGCTGAATCGACGGATAGGGCCAGATTTCATCGCAATACCGGTAAGTAGGATTGCGGGACACGCATGAGCCGCGTGCACCCTCGGCGCTAAGTGTCACTCCTTCCCATGACGGAAGGTCAAGTGCCGGCATCAAAAAGCACGAGAAGCGCAAGCCACGTGTAGTCGCAGTTGTAGTGGCGCATGGAAGCCAGGCCTGCATGACCGGTCGCGCAATACTCGTCCCTGTAATACCTCACGACGGAGTTTCGTATGCAGATCGCCGGCGCGGCGGGGCACGCACTGTGGATGGCATTCACGATGTTCTGGCAGATCTTCTGGGGCTTGAGCCTTGGGTTCCTGTTCTCGGCGATCGTCGAAGTGCTCGTTTCGAAGTCGGAAATGTCGCGGCTGCTGCCCGACGAATCACCGCGGTCCCTGCTTCGCGCGAGCCTGCTCGGCGCCGTGTCGTCATCGTGCTCGTATGCCGCCGTCGCGATGGCGCGTTCGATCGTGCGCAAGGGCGGCAACTTCACCGCCGCGATGGCGTTCCAGATGGCGGCCACCAATCTCGTCCTCGAGATCGGCGTGCTCATGTGGGTGTTGCTTGCGTGGCAGTTCGCGGCGGCCGAATTTATCGGCGGCCCGATCATGATCGCCGCGCTCGCGGTGCTATTCCGGCTGTTCGTGCCCGATACGCTCAAGCAGTCGGCGCGCGAGCAGGCCGACAAGGGCATCGCGGGCAGCATGGAAGGTCATGCATCGATGGCGATGGCCGCGCAGCAGGGCACGTGGAAGCAGCGGCTGCTGTCGAAGGACGGCTGGATCGCGATCAGCCACGGCTATGTGATGAACTGGGCCATGCTCTGGAAGGACATCGGCGCGGGGCTGCTGATTGCCGGTGCGCTTGCCGCGTGGGTGCCGCACAGCTTCTGGCAGCGGTTCTTTTTGGCCGACGATCCGCATGTCGCCATGATCTGGGGCGCGTTTATCGGGCCGTTGATCGCGGTGGCGTCTTTTACGTGCTCGGTCGGCAATGTACCGCTCGCCGCGGTGCTGTGGAAAGGCGGCTTGAGCTTTGGCGGGGTTGCGTCGTTTATCTTCGGCGACCTGATCATCATCCCGATTCTGAATATTTACCGGAAGTACTACGGCGGCCGCATGACTGTGTTGATCGCCGCCACCTTCTATGTGGCGATGGTCGCTGCTGCGCTGCTTGTCGAGGCGCTGTTCCAGCTTGCGGGCTGGGTGCCGCAGCAGCGCCACGCGGCGGCGGCGGTCGGCGGCTCGATTACGCTCAACTACACGACGGTGCTCGATATTGCGTTCGGTGCCGTGTTCGTCGTGCTGACGCTCGTGTTCTTCCGCACGGGCGGTCCCGAGATGATGCGGATGATGGCGCACGCGGAGCACGGACAGCACGGGGAGCACGCGGAGCACGAGCGCGGCGGCCATGCGCATGGCGCAGCGGCGGCCGAAGTGGGCCATGCGGGCCATGCGGGCCATTCGCAACATTCGCACGATCGACGCTGAACACAGACCTGATCGTCGAATCACCGCGAAACACGGTGCGTCACCTGCCGCCCGCGCCGCTCCACACGACGTCGCCGTCCACCGCGTAGAGACGGCAATTCGCATGTCCGCTGGCGCACTTCACGAGTGCGCCGCCGATCGGATCGACGCCCGACGACGCGCCCCATGCGCCGTCGGGCGCGATGGCGAACGCGCGCGGCCGCGGCATCGTCAGGAATTTCGAGTAGGCGAGACGGCCCTGCGCGCTCAGATAGGGCACGGCCGCCGCGTTCGCGAGCGGCGCGAATGCCGTGGCCGGCGGCGCATTGGCAAGCCGCGGCCAGACCACCGTGTTATCGACCGCATACAGCTGGCAATACTGCGCCGTTTGCCAGCACCGATCGAGCGCTGCGCTGGACGGATCGAAGCCGCCGGACGCCCACGATCCATTCGACATGCCGATCGCGATGGCGCGCGGCAGCGGCGCGGCGAGAAAGCCTCGATACAGTTTTTCCTTCTGATCGTCGCTCAGATACGGAATTGCGCTGAGGTCGCTCAGTGCCGCAAACGTCGTCGACTTCGGCGCATGGCCGGGCAGATACTCGGGGTAGGTTTCGGTGCCGGGCATGCCGATGCTGCGCAGGAACGCATCGGCTTTCGGCACCCACAGCGGCAAGCCTGCGCCCGATGCCGTCATCGCATGCGCGTCCTTCTGGAACGCGCCGTAATCGACGAGCTCCGCGCGGCCGCCCGCCGCGGTGTAGTGCGCGTACATCTGACGCCACGTCGCGGTCGGGAAAATCTGGTCGTTGTCGCCGTAGAACCAGATCGAGCGCAAGCGCGTGCGCGCGCCCAATTGCCCGGCCGCGCCGACGAGGCTGGCGTCGGGCGACTGGCAGTCGCCTTCCTTGACGCCGCCCGCGAAGTTCAGCAGTCCCTTTACATCGCCGACGCCGGCGGCGGGGTTCGTCGCACCGATCGAACCGAATGCGAGCGTGTTCCAGCCGCCCATGCTTTTGCCCGCCACGACGATACGCGATGCGTCGATGCCCGGCTGCTGCTTGACGACGTCGAGCACCTTGCGGATGTCGCGCGCGGCGTCGAGCCCGATGGCCGTCACGTCGCAGCCATGCGGCCGCAGATGGCCGTCTGAGCCGGCATAGCCGCGCATCATCGGCATCGCGACCGCATAGCCGCGCGAGAGGAAATAGTAAGGGATGAACTCGTCGGCGACGCGCGGCGCATTCACCGGATCGTGCGACGCGCCGTGATTGACGAGCGCGAGCGGGAACGGCCCGCCGCGCGACGGCATATAGAGCGTGACCTGCAGGCGCACCGGCGGCGCCGTCTCGACGGCCACGGTCAGGACCGTTTCGTTTAGCGGTGCCGGCGGAAGGTCATGCGCGTCGCTGGCCGATGCGGCGGGCGCGCAAAGCGTCATGAGAAGCGCGATGAAGAACGCTATGCACGCAGGCAGTACGATCAGCGGCGCTCGCGTGATCGGGCGACGCATCGCGGCGTTCAAAGGAGTCGGGCGCGGGTTCAAGTGCCGGGGGTCGCACGCGGGTTACGTTGCCGCTTCGATGCGCGGGCTGCAACGGTCGTCCTGAAGCCTGCGTGTTCGAATGCGGGTGTGAGGCGGATGCAGGCCGTCGAAGCCGTTCGCGAAAGCAGCACGAAAGTTCGCGACGTTTCAAAGGCCGCAGACCGCGTTAAACACGTATATCGGCACGATGAGGCAAAACTTGAAGACCGGTTACAGCGTTCGCTAGTCGCGGTGGGGCCTGTGCAGCACCGGCGCGAGATGCATCGCAACACTGACAAGAATGGCAAGCGAGCCGATTGTATCGAGCAGGACGGACATCATGATCTGCTTATCCTCACGTCGGGAAGGCTGGCCAGCCCGTGATCAGGTAATGCATGGACGCATGCTAACGGCGACCTAACGCACGCACAATCTGGCATTTCCAATGCTAGACTTCGGCAAAACCGAAGCCGGCGGCGCAATGCCGCCCGGCCGCAAAGCGACGGGGCGAAGAGCGGCCCGGACGCAGGCAGGCAGCATGTCCGCGCCCGCCACTACAGGAGAGCCAACGCATGCGTTTTGACCTGACCGATATGCGGCTTTTCCTGACGGTTGTCGAACGCGGCAGTCTCACGCAAGGCGCGCAGGCAATGCATCTTGCGCTCGCATCGGTCAGCGAGCGCATCGCGGGCATGGAGGCCGCGCTCGGCGCGCCGCTGCTCGAACGCAATCGCCGCGGCGTGCAGGCCACGCCGGCCGGCGTCGTATTGATGCGGCATGCGCGGGCGATTCTCGAGCAGGTCGAACAGATGCGCGGCGAAATGCGCCCGTATGCGACCGGCCTCAAAGGGCGCATCCGTCTGCTCTCGAATACCGCGGCGCTCGCGGCGTTTTTGCCGCCGCATCTGTGCCGCTTTCTCGCGCGTTTTCCCGATCTGTCGATCGATGTCGACGAACGGCCGAGCTCGGAGATGGTGCCGGCACTCGCGGACGGGCGCGCCGATCTCGGCATCGTCGCCGATGTTGCCGACCTCGGATCGTTGCAGACGCATCTTCTGATGCAGGATCAACTCGTCGTCGTGGCGAGCCGTTCGCACCGGATCGGCGACGCGAAATCGGTCGCGTTCGCGGAGATTCTCGACGAGCCGTTCGTCGGACTTTCCGATGCGGCGCTCGAAACGCATCTTGCCGAGCGTGCCTCGCGTCTTGGCAAGCAACTGCATTACCGCATCCAGATGCGCAGCCTCGACGATATCGGCATGCTGATCGAAGCAGGCATCGGCATCGCAATCCTGTCGCTCGTGTCGGCCGGCACCTTGCGCCGGCCCGGGCTTTCGATCGTGCCGTTATCGGAGCCGTGGACCACGCGGCGTCTGTATCTTTGCGCACGCGATTTCGCCGCGCTCACGCCGCATGCGCATCTGCTCGCCGAGCAATTGATCGAAAGCGCGACGCGGCGCGAATCGTGAATGTTCCGAAGCCTGTGAATCACTGGATACTGGAGAAGCCAACGAATGGACGTGCGTGCGCTTGACGAAGCGGATCTCGAACTCGTTTGCCGTCACCGCGAGCAGATGTTTCGCGAGGCGGGCCGCGACGAAGCCGTGTTGCAAACGATGACCACGCATTTTCGCGAGTGGCTGCGACCGCGTCTGTCAGACCGCACGTATTTCGGTTATCTGCTTTGCGACGCGGGCGACCCGGTTGCGGGCATCGGCCTGATGCTGATCGACTGGCCGCCGCATCCGTCTCATCCCGTATCGGACCGGCGCGGTTATGTGCTGAACGTGTACGTCGAGCCCGCGTATCGCAGACGAGGGCTCGCGCGTGATCTGATGCAGCTGGGCGAGGCGGAATTCGCGAAACGCGGCGTGCAGTATGCGATTCTTCATGCGACCGAGGCGGGCCGCGATCTTTATGCGGCTCTCGGCTGGAGCGCAACGACGGAGATGGCGAAGCCGGTTGCTTCGCGCTGAGCTGCTTGTAAACCACGCAAGCCGCATCGACCGGTACGCACTGCGAACGCGATTCGACGCGGCGCGCGCGTTCAGTGTCCGGCTTCGCGCATCGTCAGCAGGTTTTGCACCGACGTGACGCCCGCCACTTTGCCCGCGGCTTCACCGGCGGGCTGCACCATGTCGTCGCTGGGAACCGTGCCGTCGAGCGTGACCTTGCCGCTGCGCGCGACGATACGGATATCGGCAGCGGGAATCTTCGCACGCGTGATCGCGACGCGTACATTATGTTCGAGGCGGTGGTTGGCTTTGCGGATGCTCGCGCGGGTCGGCTGCGCATCGGTTTGCGCGCTTTGTGCGAGCGCCGCCGCGCTGATGACGGACGCCGCAATCGCCACGCTGGCGACGAGCGTACGGGACGCGAACAGCTTCTTGACCGGGAATTTCACAATCTGCTCCTCTTGAATGATTGGCGCGGCGGGAAGACCCCGTGCGAGCACACCTGCCGGCGCGATTTTGCTCGCCACGCATTCTGTCCGTCGAAAATAGATGGGACTTTCTTCCGCGCACTGAAGTTCTATAAATGCACGGAATAGGGATCGATGAGAGGTGGAAAAAAGCGGGCGAAAAAAAGGCCGGCATATGCCGGCCAAATAGCTCTAGCCTATCCGAGGGCCTGGCGGCCAGAGCCTGAGGGCCTGTCTCTTGCGTCGACGTCGCTCGGTCGAAGTCGCTCGGTCGAAGTCGATTTGAAAGCTCAGTCGAAGTCGAACATGTCGAATAGGGAGCGTTTCTTCCGGTATCCGCTGTGTCCGTATCGGTTGTCGTGTCGATAATCGTCACGATGCCGGTCGTCGTAGCGGCGCTCGTTGTCGTAGTGCGGGCGCGCGCGGTGGTGGTCCTGGGCGGGGTGCTGCCGATCGTCGGTGCGTACCGGCGTCGCGTCGCCAGGCTGAGCGCCGACTTGCGCAACGAGTTTGTCGAGTTCGCCACGATCGAGCCATACGCCTCGACAGTTCGGGCAGTAGTCGATTTCGATCGACTGGCGTTCGGTCATCAGCAAATCCGGCGTCTTGCAAACTGGGCATTTCATGATGTGCTCCTTTGCGTTTCGTTCGCGCTGCTTTGCGTCTGCTTTGCGTCCGCTTCGTGCAGCGCTGGCGATGGGTTCAATCTACCGCGCTGCACGTCGCGAAAAAATCTGGCTTAACCGAGGTTTGACTTCGTAATTTCCTCACCTTGGCTGGCGGTTTTCTCGGCGCGCGCCGCGCTGCGGGTTTTCGTGCGGCGCGCGAGGATGTTCAGGCCTTCGACGAACGCGGAGAAGGTCATCGCCGCGTAGATGTAGCCCTTCGGCACATGCGTGCCGAAACCTTCGGCGATCAGCGCCATGCCGATGACGAGCAGGAACGCGAGCGCGAGCATGACGACGGTCGGGTTGCGTTCGATAAAGCGCGACAGCGGCCCGGCGGCGAACAGCATGGCGGTGACGGCGGCGATCACCGCGATAAACATGATCGGCACGTGTTCGGTCATGCCGACCGCGGTAATGATGCTGTCGACCGAAAACACGAGATCGAGCACCAGAATCTGGCTGATCGCTGCCCACGCGGTCAGCGTGCCGAGCGCGCTTGAGGTGCCGTCGTTCGCGCCGTCGTGCGCAACGTGCTGGTGCATTTCGCGGGTCGCCTTCCAGACGAGGAACAGGCCGCCGGCGATCAGGATCACGTCGCGCCACGAAAAGCCGTGACCGAACAGTTCGAACGCGGGCTGCGTGAGACGCGCGATCCACGCGACCGTTGCGAGCAAACCGAGCCGCATGACGAGCGCGAGCAGGATGCCGATGCGCCGCGTGCGTTCGCGTTGTGCCGCGGGGAGCTTGTTGCTCAGAATCGAAATGAAGATCAGGTTGTCGATGCCGAGCACGACTTCCATCACGACGAGCGTGACGAGCGCCGCCCATACGGCGGGGTCGGCGGCTAGAACGAGCAGGTAGTCCATGGCGGTCGGTTCGTCTGGTAATCGGAATTGATCGGATAAAAACCGGAAATTGCGTGATGCGCTAACCGGTATTCTGGGCTGCTTTGTGCTTCGGCGAAATCAGACATAATCGCACTTCCACATCGGTTTTTCCGAAGCGAGGCCCGAATGCTTAACTTTCGCCATCTGTATTATTTTTGGGTCGTGGTGAAGGAGGGCGGCTTCGCGCGCGCAGCCGAGCGTCTCGACATGGCCGTGCAGACCATCAGCGCGCAGGTGCGCGAGCTCGAAAAGTCGATGGGCCGCCAGTTGCTGAAGCCGGCCGGGCGCGGCATAACGATGACCGAGGCGGGGCAGGCCGCATTCGGGCGCGCGGAACAGATTTTCCATCTTGGCGCGACGCTCGTCGAAGAAGTGCGCGAGGCGGCCAGCGAGCCTGCCGCGCGGCTTGCGGTCGGTCTGTCGGACGGCATTTCGAAGCTTGCCGCGCATGCGCTGCTTGCGCCGGTGCTCGACACGCCGTCGTTGCGGCTGCTGTGCCACGAGGGCGAGCACGGCCAGCTGCTCACGGAGCTTGCGCAGCACCGGCTCGATCTTGTGCTCGCGTGCCAGCCGGCGCCGCACAACAGCGATCTGCGCGTGTTCAGCGAGCGCGTCGCCGAATCGGCGGTCGACTGGTACGGGCCGGCCGCGCTCGTCAAAAAGGCCGCCAAAGACCACTTTCCCGCTTCGCTCGCGGAACTGCCGGTGCTGCTGCCGACCGGGCACGGGGCCTTGCGCGCGCGGCTCGAGCGCTGGTTCGAGGCCGAGGGCATCCGGCCGAAGATCGTCGGCGAATTCGAGGACAGCGCGCTGATGGCAGTGTTCGCGGCGCGCGGGCTCGGGGTGTTTCCGCTGGCGGAACTTGGTGCGGAGGATCTGTCGATGATGCGGGGGCTGCGGTGGCTGGGCCGCGCGGACGGGGTGGCCGAGGAAATTCACGCGATCCGCTCGCGGCGCGGCCAGCATCATCCGCTTGCGTTGCAGGTGCTGGCCGCGCCGCGGGGATAGGGCGGCGCGGGTCGGACAGGTTGCCCGCGCGCGCTGGCGCCGGCCGTGGGCGCGATGGCCGGGCAGGTGGGCTGGGCGCTGTCGTCCGCGTTAGCCCGGTATTACATTGCGATCGCCGTGCGGTGCGGGCGCCACGCTTCGAGCATCGCGGCGAGCAGCGCGATCTCGCCGTCGGCGAGATAGTCGTCTGCGACCGCGACCGCGAGGCACAGGCGCAGCACCTTGCGGCGCAGCATCGGGTCGTCGATCTCGGCCATCAGCGTGGTTAGCAGATCGGCGTCGAGGTCGTCGGCCGCATCGGCCCACGAGGCGGGCGCGAGCATGCGGTCTTCGCACAGCGCTTGCACGATGCCGGGGAACTGGCCCGGCGCGAGGCCCAGTTCGCGAGATACGTTGAGCCGGTCGAGCGCGCGGTCTTCGGAACTGCAGACGTGTCCGTCGGCGGTCAGCGCCAGCGCGACGATACGGGCAGCGGCTTCGGGGCTGTTACGAGGATAGGTGCGCATGTCTCGACTCCTTTTGCGGATCGAATCCGCGGTGATGGGAGCGCTCAGTTTCGGGGATCCACGCAATCGGATAAACCTGCAAACGCGGAAGACGGGGTTCGGAAAAAGCGAAGTGCCAAGGGGACGACGAAGATTGGGGATGGATGCGCGTTGCTCGCGGTGCGATAGCTGCGTGTCAGCATCTTCGGCTACCCTATAGGAGTCTGCAGGCGCGGTGCCGGATGAGTCCGGCGGCATGCGGACAATCTGAACGAATAACGACCACACAAATGCCTGCTACTCCTGAACATTCGAAAAATGCGCGCAAGCCGTCGCAAGCGGTGCTGGCCACCATCACGTGGCTGGTCGGCATTGGTGTACTCGTGCTCGGCTTCGGTGGGCTCTATTGGTATGTGGCGATCGAGCGCAACGAACTGCCGTGGGGTGCGTTACTGCTGATTCCGTGCGTGGCGGTGATTGCGGCAGTGACCTTTCGTAACTACTTCAGCCGGTGATCGGTCAAAAAGCATAAGAACAGAATCGCCCGCGAGCCCCCGTGCATCGTCCGACAACTGATGGAAGACACCTGAGATTCCGCACCTGCGTGCCGGCAACTGACAACGCGCGTCAATCCGCAATCGACGCGGAATAATGCGGCACGTCAAGCGTTGCTCCGAATGATCGTCATATTTTGCCGGCGGATTGCAGGCAGCGTTAGCTGGTCTGCTTCCCTTCACATTATCGGAGACCGCTCATGCAGATCATCGAGCACATTTACGTGGACGGATCGTTCGTCGTGCCGCACGGAAGCGAAATGTTCGACCTGTTCAATCCGGCAACGGAGCAGGTTATAGGAAGCGTTCGACTGGCGGACGAACACGATGCCAATCACGCAGTCGCAGCCGCGAAGCGCGCGTTCGTATCGTTTTCGCGGACCAGCAAGAGCGAACGGCTCGACATGCTGCAACGCATTCTGAAAGCGATTCAGGCGAAAGAGGACGAACTGACCGAAGCCTCGGCAGAAACGCTCAAACGTACGACGCTGGAGTTGGGCGGTAAGTCGCCGTTCATTATTCTCGACGACGCGGACCTCGCCACGGCGGCGCCGATTGCGGTGCAGGCGGGCTTTACGAACGGCGGTCAGGCATGCAATGCAGGGTCGCGGATATTGATCGACGAGCGTCGGCTTGCTGAATTCGAGAAACGGGTGATCGAGGCGGTCGGGCAATTCAAGCCGGGCGAGCCGCGCGCGGCCGACACGAAAATCGGGCCGATGGTGAGCGAGAAGCAGTGGCAGCGGGTGCAGCGCTATATCCGTCTGGGTCTCGAAGAGGGAGCGCGGCTGTTGACGGGAGGCGAGGGGCGCCCCGCGGGGATGTCGTCGGGCTGGTTCGTCAAGCCTACGGTGTTTAGCGACGTGCGCAACGATATGACGATCGCGCGGGAGGAAATCTTCGGGCCGGTGCTGTCGATCATCCCGTATCGGGACGTTGAAGATGCGATTGCTATCGCTAACGACACGACGTATGGATTGCAGGCGTATGTGATGTCCGCGCAGGATAAGCGCGCGCAGGACGTCGCTGCGCGTATCGATGCGGGGCGTGTGTTGATCAATGGACTTCACTACGATTTCGATGTGCCGTTCGGTGGCTTCAAGCAGTCCGGACTCGGGCGGGAGTTCGGCGTGGCGGGGCTCGAGGCTTATCTTGAGCCGAAGGCGGCGCTGGGCGTGGTGGGAACTGGGAATTAGCGCGGTTGTTCGGCAGGGGTTGTTGCGCGGGGACTGTTGAGTGGGATTTTCGATCTACATCCGTGCTGGGAGATTTCACGGTACACGTCGAAGTGATTGCTTCACCTTCTCACCCGACGAGTTCCGCTACAAGCAAAGTGCTGGCGCCGGCTGCCCGAATGGCTAAGCCGTGCCATTTGTCAGCGGGGGCTTGCGTCTCTGTGTGAATCCACCATGTCTGTGTTCGTTGAGAATTTTAGAGCGTCGATAGGAACTCGAAACCGCCCGAAGCTCAACGATACGATCATAGTTCAAGCTCCGAAGGAAGGATGAACGGATAAGCGATACGCATATCCAAATGATGGATTTCAAGAGTTATTTCTAAGCTGTTTCAACAACCTGTTAAACTCGCATATACGGAATTGCCGATTCCTCGCGAAACCTGACGATTCGCATAGAAGGTTCTTCAGTTCACCCCTCTTCGGTAAAGTTAACAATATGAACGACACTCACAGTCAAGAGCCAACCGTTTTTCATGTAACTCACTGGAAAGCCGGGTCGCAATGGTTGCATCGCATCCTTCGGGATATCGCTTTAGATCGAATCGTTGCACCACAACTGTTCGAAAAGCAATTCCTCGTCGAGCCAATCGTCGCCGGCGCTATCTATCCGACGGTTTACGTGACCAAAGAGCAATTTGAGTCGGTTCCTCTCCCGGCTGGTTCAAAGAAATTTGTCGTGATACGGGATCTAAGGGATACCTTGATTTCCGCCTACTTTAGCATTCGATACAGCCATGCGGTAATCGACAAGAGCCTTGCAGAATGGCGTGAACGACTAGAAGCAGGCAGTATTGAAAGCGGTCTGTTGATGTTGATGGAAGAATGGCTTCCGTTATCCGTGAAGATTCAGGAGTCTTGGGTAAAATCCGGTGAAAATTTCGTTCGCTATGAAGACCTGCTTCAGAACGACTTTGAAATTCTGGAACGAGTGCTCATTCAACAATGTGGGTTGCCTGTGGATACAGAACGGCTGCATGAAATCGTTCGCGGTAATCGCTTCGAGAATGCGACCGGCGGACGAAAACCCGGGGAGGAAAACCGTTTGTCTCACGAGCGCAAAGGCATCGCGGGAGACTGGAGAAATTACTTTACGCCTGGTGTGACGAAAAATTTCAACGCGCAATTCGGCAATCTTCTCGTGTCGGCCGGCTACGAGCTGGTAGATTAAAAGTTCAGGCTCGCGAGACCGCCGCGGCAGAGGTTTATGCAAGCGGCCCCGCGCTTGGCTTCTGCGTCCTGACCTTCGAAAAACGTACGAGGGACGGCGGTCTCGACGCGAGAACCTTCAGACGCCTCTTCCCGCATAAGCGAACGAGCCAGGCCCGATTGCTCTCTCCACCTCGAACGTATCACGCACGCGGACAAAGTTGGTGCGTAGCATTGGAGTACGGGTTTTCCCTCGTAGATCGGTTATCGCGCGCTATATCTTTGTTTTGTCGAGAATTTCTGAGCGTCGATGGCAGCTTGAGACTGCTTGAAGTTCAGAACCACGAGATCAAAGTTCACCGCTGGTTGAGCCTCCACTGTCGAGATTCACTTAACTTTGAACTGCCCATGACGAGGTTATAGGGCGCACGGCGAACGCTGTTCATCCAAGCTTGAACCGCCGGTTCACTTAACTTTGAACTTCCTGGAATCTGCTTCACTTAAGTCTGAATTTTCTGGACGTGTGTTGCAGGCGTAGCTGCGGCTTGGCGCCGCGCGCCTAGATTATCTCATCGTTCAGGTCGTAATCCGCTTGGAGTGCTTCCAAGAGCACCCGGCCAAACGACAACACACTTGCGTCACTCACCTGCAGATGATCCGCGCGCCGACGGCGTCGGATCTCCGAATAGTCAAAGCTTGACAGTCAGCTTTCGCGCGATGACCATCGATGTCATATTTTTTATATGAGGTCGATGATGAATGCGCCGTTGCTTCCCGAGCAGGTCAAGGCCGCCCGTGCGCTTTTGGCTTGGTCGCAACAAGAGCTCGCCGCAAAAGCCCGCGTCGGCACGTCGACCGTAGCCGATTTCGAGCGAGGAGTTCGCACGCCCGTGGCCAACAATGCGCAAGCGATCCGAGACGCGCTGGAAGCGCAGGGCTTGCAATTCGTCGCTGGGGGAGTGGTAGAAAAGGCAATGTTACCGACACCCGTGGTCGCACGGCCGGGTGGGCTGATGCGTTGGGTCAACGCTACGCATTTATCCCAGTGGGGGGAGCGCCGGGACGGTCAGAGCGGTGTGCCGGAATTGATCCGCCGCTTGATATATGTAACGGTCGGACCGTCTGCGGCGATGCGCTTTCCTTCCGATGAGAGTGTCCAACATTCCGGGTGGGACGGCGTTTGCAAGGTCGACGTTGGACTGAGCTATGTACCGGGCGGCGATTCTGTATGGGAGATGGGGACGCAACGTAAGTCAATTCGTAAGAAGGCAGACGACGACTTTCTGACTCGCATCCAAAATCCGTTGGGCTGCACCCCCGCGGAAACAACATTCGTGTTCGTTACCCCTCAGCGTTTCAGCGCGAAGGACGCTTGGGTCGCGGAAAAGAAGGCACTTGGCATATGGCGTGACGTCAAGGTGGTTGATGCAGACGACCTTGTGCACTGGCTGGAGATGTATCCGGCGGTTGCACAGTGGTTGGCGGTCAGGATTGGCCGCCGCCCAGAGGGGCTGCGCAATCTCGAGGAAGTGTGGCTCGAGTGGACCGGCGCAACCCGAATGCCTTCGACGGAAGACGTCCTCTTGACTGGGCGTGATCAGGATCAAACAGCCATTCTGAAGTGGTTGCGCGCCCCTGCGCAGCAGGTCTCCGTGCAAGCCGAATCCCCAGACGAGGCACTCGCGTTTCTCTATGCTGCGATCAGCCCGTTGCCCGACAGCTATAGATTGTGGCATTTGAGTCGTTGCGTCGTGGCGGATGACGTCGCGACGGCGCGCCAACTGCTCGGGCTCGGTACCCCGTTGATTGTTGTACTTGTCGATCCGGAGCCTGGGCTTGCGCAGCATCTTGTCGATGATGGCCATCACGTCTTCGCGGCGTATGGCTCGGATGTAGTTGACTATCAAGGAAATCTTCGACGGTTGCGCAGGCCATGGAAATTCGATCTGCAGACTGCTCTCATCCAGGCAGGCATGAGTGACGAGGACGCTCATCGCTACGCACACGCTTCTGGCCGCAGCATCACGGTTTTGCGGCGATTGATGCCGGCCGCGCCGCATCTGCAGCTCGAGTGGGCGCAGAAAGCGTCTCCTGAACTCATCGCCGCCATGTTCGCCGGCGCATGGCTTGGGACATCGTCGCAAGATCGCATGGTAATCAGTGAACTGGCCGGTCGTCCTTACGAGCAAGTCGAGGAGGTGCTCGCGTCTTTGGCGACTGCCGTAGGCGGTCCGATCGTCCGGTCGGGCGATCTCTGGAAGGTCGTGTCATTGCGTGACCTGTGGACGCAGATCGGCGGTCAGGTAACACCCAGCCAGCTCTCACGCTTCGAAGCAGTGTTTCACAACGTCCTGGGTGCTATCAACCCTCGATTTGCGACACGGCCGAAGAGCATTTACTACGAGGCGGATGGCGAGTTTGAGGAGCAGCCGTCCGTTGCGCTGCGGAACGGTCTTACCGAAGTGATGATCGCTATGGGTGTGTTTCCGGAAAGAGCGGCGCTTGTCTCTGGGATAGGAGGTCACGTCGATCGCGCTGTTCGCAAGCTGTTCGACAATGCAAGCGGATCGCTTTGGTGGTCGCTTTCTCGCGATTTCCAGAATCTTGCTGAGGCCGCGCCGGGTGCGTTTCTGGATGCCGTTGAATCCGGGCTTGAGGGAACAGACCCGCCGATCATGTCGCTGTTCCGCAATGACGAAGGAATGCTCCATTCGACTGAGTATCTGTCGAGCTTGCTGTGGGCTCTCGAAATGCTCGCTCGCAGCCCCGAACATTTGGGGCGATCGGCGCTTCTGCTGGTGCGCTTGCACGAAGTTGACCCAGGTGGCGAGTGGAGCAATCGCCCATTTGCGTCCCTCAGGCGGATTTTTCTGAACTGGTCGCCGCAGACGTACGCAACGTTGCCTGAGCGATTAAAGGTGATAGACGTAATCACACGATTGCACCCGGCTGTTGGATGGAATTTGCTGCTGGCACTGGCTCCGCGTTCTGATGACTCGTCTACGCCCTCGTCCAAACCGAAATGGCGGGACTTCACACCGGATGCGCGCGAGGAGATTACATGGCCTGCGGTCGCCGTGGCAGCCAGTGCCATCGGTGAGCGCCTGTTAGCACACGTGGGGCAAGTGCGGGAGCGATGGCACTCACTGCTAGATTTGTGGTCCAGTTTTGACGAGCACTGGCGCGCACTCGCTGCTGATCAGCTGACTGCATTCGCGCACCAACTTGCAGACCCCGGAGAGATCGAGGAGATGAGGGACAAGTTGCGCTCGCTGCTGATGCAGCATCGCGCTTTCTCGGACGCTCCGTGGGCGATGAGCGAGGACACACTGAAGCCCCTTGATGCGGTTTTTGAGGTTCTGCAGCCCAGTGGTGTGGAGGATAGGGTTCGTTGGCTTTTCAGGCCTGGGGCGTCACAGATAGGCCCGAATATCGATTTTGGAGAAGAGCAGGCTGAGCTACGTCAGAAGCAGTGCGAGGCGGCCGAACACTTGCTGGTGGCGCTCAATACTGATCAGCTCTTCGCTTTCGCGTTAACGGTCACGATGCAACGTGACCTTGGCATAGCCATTGCAAATGCAACCGTGTCTGACGAAAGAAAGCACGAGTTCATGAAAAGAGGGATCCAGAGCTCTGCGACAGAAGAAGCCGAAGTGGGCCTCGGTGTTATGTACGGGCTCAAGGTAAGCGCTGGGCCCGAAGGCGAAGCGTGGATTCAGGGGCTGTGGCGGAAAGCTATTGCGGAACACTGGGGGGGTGAGGCGGAGCTGCGCATAGTACAGGCGCTTCCGGTGAACGCGCTGACATGGAAGCAGATCGAAACGCACAGCGCTACCCTGAGCGACGCATATTGGCGTGCGCTAACGACATACTGGATTCCTGGAGAGGCTGACGCAGGCTATGTCGTCGACCACCTGTTGGAGATAGGGCGCGCCATCGATGCAGTCAGTTGGCTAGGACACCATATCAAACGGAAGCACGATAGTCAGTTGCTCATCCGTGTTTTACGCGCAGCGGCCGCGGGGCAGGCGCTTGACCGCGACGCTACGATGTTCAGCCATTATGTCGGCCTGATGCTGGACTACCTGGAGTCCGATGCCAGCGTCAGCGAGCGGGATATTGTTGGTCTCGAGTGGACTTATTTCCAGGCCTTGTGTTATTCACGACGTTCCGTGAAGTCACTTCATCGTGCGTTAGCTTGCGATCCCGAATTCTTCGTGTATCTCATCAAGCTCATTTACTTACCCGAAGAAGATAGCGGTATCGTCGAACCGGAGCCCACAGATATCGATAAAGCGCAAGGTTTAGCGAGTCAGGCATATGACGTTATGCATCACTGGGCGCACGTGCCCGGCGCCGACGACGAGGGGCAAATTGATGGAAATGCCTTGGAGTTGTGGGTAAAGCAGGCACGTAAGCTTCTGTCAGAGGCTGGCCGCACTGACATCGGCGAAAGCAAGATTGGGGAGATTCTTGCTGCCGCGAAGCGAACGCCGGATCAACCATGGCCGCCAGTACCGGTGCGAGAAATGATAGAGCTCGTGCGGAGCCGGACGATGGAGCGCGGCTTTGAAATTGGCGTGTACAACCGTCGAGGTGTGACGGTCCGAATGCCGCACGACGGTGGAGAGCAGGAGCGAGCACTCGCGGAGCGATATCGTGGAGACGCGAGTGAGCTCCGTTTCGACTGGCCGAGAACCGCTGCTTGCCTCGAACGCATAGCGGAAACGTACGAACTCGACGCAAACCGCGAAGACATTAGTACGGAGCAGAGGGACTGGCTTTGATTGTCACTGAAGCTAGTTACCTTTGAGCCTCAGCCAGGCAATACAAAGAAAAGCTGCGGCAACTGAAAAAATGACGACCGTAGAAGAAAACCGGTAGTAGAGCGTCATTGCTGCCCAACGGACGGGATGACGTTCGGCCCGTCTCTGCTCTGTAATGAGATTCCGGCAGGCCGCGTCGCGTGCTTTGAGATCCCATGTCGTCTTCTGATGCGCGTACAGGAGATCTGCCAGATATTCCATTACCGGACGCTCGGTGATGTTCTCTTGCCACACATCGACCAGTCGCAGTTCTTCTGCTGTCGTCGGCTTCGAACTGCCCGCCCGACGCTCAGAGTCAGCGTAGTCGAACACAAGACCGAACTGTTCGTAAAAGCGGTTACGCCGATCTTTGTTGTCTTCGTCCGCCTGGCCGGAGAGCAGTTCGACTGATCTGACGGCTGCTTTCGGCCACTGCTGTACCCATTGAACGATCTCGTTCATGAGGTAAGTGCCAATGTGCAGGCCGCGAAGATCCGGGGGATCGACAAACACACCGCCGGACGACATTGTGCTTGAGGTCAGTGAAACGGATTGGTCCAGATGCGAATAGCTGGCGTCGAAGGTACCTCCGCCGCCATCGTGTGAGTACTTTTCCACGATCCGATGATAAGACAAGCGAATAGATGCCTTGAAGATGGATCGATCGCGAGGATCCCGTTCGTATACCTCGGTGCGCTCGACAATTAGCCATTCGATCGGTTCGTGGTTCGGCTTGTCAACGGGGCGCACTGCGAGAATCTGCATGCGTGGTTTTATGCGTTTTGTGTCTCGCCATTCATTTTCAAACGATGGAATCGACATTCTGAGCTCTTGGCGTCACGTGACGGATGATAAGTCCACGCAATATCGGCAAACGCGTGGCTGGACTTTAATTGCCCAGCGGTCTGCGCCGACGCGATTCAGGAATAGGAATGTCGACAGTAGGATTGCCTAACTGGCCCCAGTTGCTATATGTAAGAGACCGGCAACTCAGGGATGCGTGCTGCATTGGATCGTTGGCGATAGCACCAGCAACCCGTAACAGCACATCGTGTGTAATCGGATGATTTGAGGAAAGCCGGTTCGATACATGACTATTCGACGATTCCGGCACGGTCGTTACCGGTAGTCTCCGTCGGAAACCGGCCATGAAGCGTCGTTCGCATCCAGCATGAATACGACTTCTGGGCGTCGGCTCCTGATCAGTTTCCCGCCATCCATATCAGTGACACTTTCTGAACATGTCGTCGCCAGTAGCCGATAACCAAACTGCCCAGATTTGCTCAAAAGCGTGAGCGGATTGCCAGACGAACATAAGCCTGGCGCGTATTGGATGAATCTCCCAGATTGCCTATGTTTGCCACCGCGGCGGAGCCCGTCGACGAAACGCCTGACGCCTTCTGCAAAGTTACCCCGGCGTAGAAGTCCGTTCGCTTGGAGACAAAGTAGTCGGCGATCACGGACAACTGGTTGAAGTGCTGGTTCCCCACCGTACCCCCAGCTCCGTTGCCGACGGCGTTACCCTTCGTGTACTCATAGCCAATGCCGGCATAAAACGCGGGTGAGAACTGATATTTGATGCCGACCTCGCCGGTATTGAACTTTGCGGAGTTGCCGCCGAGCGCGGCGATGTTGCCGTACTCGACGTTTGAATACGCGGCGCCGATCAGCATACCGCCGATCTGATAGGTGGCTCCGCCAGCGATCGTCTGCCAGGACGAGGCTGTCGAGTAGCCACTGTTCAGTATTCCACTTAGCTGTGTCGCCCCATTTGGGTTGCCGGTGAAAAAGCCGGTACTGCCGGTCGCGCCAGTCGGATTCTTGAAGTACTCGTAGGCGGCGCCGAGCGTGAATGACCCGTTGGCATAGGCGATGCCCGCGTTGTACCCGCTGCCACCGGTGAAATTGCCGGGCTGCCCGCCGAGGCTCCATTCGCCACTGAAGGTGAGTCCCCGGTACTTCGCGCTGGTGTATCGGATCGTGTTATTGAGCCGCAGCGAATTGTTCAGGTTGTCGAGGTCACCGGGGTGCGAGAAAAGCGCACTGCCGTAATAACCCATCGTCGTGACCGGCTGTACGAAGTAGAAATTCGAATCGTATTGCCGGCCCAGCGTCACGGTGCCGAAGCGGGTGCTTGACAGGCCCACAAACGCCTGACGGCCGAACTCGGCGCCTCCCTGTCCCAGCTGCCCGTTGTTCAGGTTCACGCCGGATTCCAGCGTGAAGATCGCGGAGAGTCCGCCGCCGAGATCTTCGGCGCCCTTTAGCCCCCATCTGCTGCCGTTGATGCCGTTGGTTGAGTCGAGGTTGAACTGCCGGCCGCCAACATTCCGGCCCTTCACCACGTTCTTGTTGTTACTGATGAATTGCACGCCCTCGTCGATAATGCCGAAGAGGGTCACGGAGCTTTGGGCATACGCGTGCGACGCGCACAACAGGGCAGTGCCGCAGACCGCAGCTTGGGTTCGTTTCAATATCATCTCCATGGATTTTCATTGTTGTGAGGCTGCCCGCTCGTTCTCCAACGATTCGAGCCAATCTCTTTTCGTGTTGCGAGGAGGGACCGCGAGTGCGAGACTCGCCCAGCCAGTATCGCGTCGAACACTGGCAAGCCAACTCGGGAATTCAAGCGGAGGGAGCGGCACGATGGCCGCCTTAAATCAGCTACTGAAAGACAGATTCGGCTACGGCACTGTTGAAAAGTCAGTCAACCTGCGACAGAGAAACACCTTTTGTCTCTTTCAGGAAACCGAAAACTATCGCGAGCCCCAACAGAACACCTATCGATGTGAAAAGTGATATGCCGATCGGCAAATCGAGATGCAGAGCCTTGATCGACGACAGCACGACATAGGGGGCGATACCGCCACCAAATACACCAATGTTGTAGATGAAGCCGACGCCGGAGCCGCGTACGTTGCTTGGCAAATTTTCTGCAATGATCGTCGCGTAGCAGCCGCCGGCACCGACGATAAAGAAGCCTGAAAAAAACGCGAAAAGGATTGCTAATGGCATCACAGCCACGGTACTGACGAGCGCATAAACGCTCACACTGCCCAGAATTAGCAGCAACGCCAGACCTTTCTTGCGCCCCAGATATTCCACGACAAAACCGGACGCGGAAAACCCAAAGATCTGGCCAACTGCTGAGGCGCTCGTCAGCCAACTGATTGTCGCGGCACTGAAGTTAAGTCCCTTCAGAAAGGTAGGCAGGAGCCCCTGTAGTGGCCACGCGGCGAACTGTAGAAAGATCAGCATCAGGCCGAGTGTCAGAACCAGCAGCGGATGCTCCGCGAACAGGCGAAACGCGGGCCAGCGGCCGGTCGTCTTACCCTGCTTCTGGCTGCGTTGCCACAGCGGGGATTCGGGCAGATAACGGTACAGGAACCACCCGAGGATGGCACTGGGAACAATGCCGACAAAGAAAAGCACACGCCATCCGAAATGCGGATAGACCAAACCGTATACGACCGCAGCCAGAATCGCACCGATACCCCATCCGGCATCAAGAATTCCAATGCCAATCGCGCGGTGCTTTTCCGGCCAGGACTCAGCGATGATGGTCGAACCCAGCGCGAAGATCGGCGCCATCCCGAAGCCGAGCAACAGCCGGAAAATAAGAATCGATGCGAAGCTCCACGCGACGCCGGTCAACGCGCCGCCCACCGTGAACCATGCCAGCGCAACCAGCAGCGGAATCTTGCGACCGATCCGATCGCTCAGGCTGCCGAACATCAATCCCCCCAGCCATCGCACGCCAAAGGTGGCCAGGATTAGCAGCGAAGCCGTGCTGGCCGCCACGCCGAATGCCTTCGCGATATCCGTCAGGACAAAGGTGACCAGCAGAAAATCAAATGCGTCCAATGCCCAGACACACCATACGCCTATCAGAATGCCCCATTGCCCGCGGCTGATCTCGCGATACCATCGCTGCCCGGCAGCCGACGCCGCTTGTTGTCCGGTTGATTCCATCATGTCTCTCTCCGCTCTGTCCGTTGGCTCTGTTTGGCCTCAGCACGACTTGTTCAGGTTGCTCATACTGCGCTGGCGTGACGTTCTATACAGGTATCGAGAACGTCGCCTCCATCACGCTTACCCCAGTTCTCACTCGAAAAAATTTCGACTTCGTTGAAGCCGTCGTAGCCCGCCGCTTCAACCCAGCCGCGAATCCGCGGGATGTCGATTACTCCATCACCCATCATGCCCCGATCGTTGAGCAGGTCGCGCGTCGGCACGAGCCAGTCGCAAACATGAAAAGCCAGCAGACGGTCCCGGCCCGCGCGATTGATCTGCGCCTGCAGCTTTGGATCCCACCAGACGTGATAGACATCGACTGCAACACCTAACGCACCGCTGCGCGCCGGGTCCAGCTCGTCACAGAGATCCAGAGCCTGCTCCAGCGTATTGACGCACGCGCGATCCGCGGCATACATCGGATGCAACGGCTCGATCGCCAGTGGCATATGAACACTGCGCGCGTATTCGAGCACCTGTGCGATACCATCGCGGACCTGTTCGCGCGCGGCACCGATATCCTTTCTTGCCGATCCAACCGGCAAACCGCCGACGACCAGCACCAGACACGGCGCATTCAACTCGCGCGCTTCGTCGATAGCACGGCGGTTGTCGTCGACCGCCTGTTGACGTCCCAATGAAGTCGATGCCGGAAACATGCCACCCCGGCAATAGCCCGACAGAACAACGCCGTTTTCCTGTAAAAGCCGTGCAACGGTCCTGCTGCCCACTGCCGCGACCTGATCGCGCCACGGCGAAATCGCACGAATGTTGCGCCTACCGCACTCCTCAATTACTCGATCGAGGGGCCATTGCCGTACGGTGGCCGTATTGATCGACAACCAGCGATGATCCTGGGACAGATCACGCATCCCACACTCCGTGCATCGCCAGCAGGGTTTTCATACGCGTGACGGCGAGCTCCGGCTTCTCGAGCAAACCCGCCGCATCCGCCAGCCGGAACAGCTCCGCGAAATGCTGCAGCGAGCGCGCGCTTTGCTGTCCGCCCACCATCGTGAAATGCGGCTGATGTCCATTGAGCCACGCCATGAAGACCACGCCCGTCTTGTAGAAACGCGTTGGCGTACTGAAGATGTGCCGTGCCAGCGCAACCGTCGGCTGCAGGATCTCGTAATAGCGTGCCGTATGCCCCGCGGCCAGTTCGCCGAGCGCGGCGGCAGCCGCCGGCGCGATGGCGTCGAAGATGCCAAGCAACGCATGGCTTTGCCGCTGGTTCTCCAAGGCGCCGATGCCGTCCCCCGCGATCAACTCCGGATAGTTGAAATCGTCCCCGGTGTACATCCGCACGCCGTCGGGCAGACGGCGACGCATCGCGATTTCCTTGTCCTTGTCGAGCAACGAGATCTTGATCCCGTCGACCTTGCCAGCATGGGCCGCAATGATGCCAAGTACGGTATTCATGGCATCGTCCAGCTCCCCAGTACCCCAATAACCTTTTAGCGCGGGGTCGAACATGTCGCCCAGCCAGTGGAGCACAACCGGCTGCCGTGCCTGGCTCAAGATACGGTCATAGACGCGTTCGTAGTCGGAGGGCGATTTCGCGACACGCGCTAGCGCGCGGCTCGCCATGACGATCAGCTTCCCGCCCAGCGCCTCGATCGCTTCCATCTGTTCTTCATAAGCGCGAATGACATCGTCCACGTTGCGCACATCGTCTGGCGCGAGCTGATCGGTGCCGCATCCCGACGCGATCAGTGCACCCGGCGTGTGTCTGGCCGTCTCCAGCGAACGCTTGATCAGTTCCAGTGACGTTGCCCAGTCCAACCCCATCCCTCGCTGGGCCGTGTCCATCGCTTCGGCAACACCCAGACCGAGCGACCAGAGGTGTCGGCGGTAGGCAATCGTCGCATCCCAATCGATCGCGACCTGCGAGGAGGGATCATGACTGGCAAACGGATCGGTCACCACGTGCGCGGCAGAGTACGCGATGCGCGCGGCCTGCGGGCGCAGCTGGTCCGCCGTGAAACGGGTGGCTTCGCGTAGCCGATAGTCGTGCAGGGTGCCGTCGCCGGCCGGAAGCTTCAAGGTCATGCTCATCGATCTCTCGTGATTGTCTGGAGTGCAGTGAAGTTGACTGTGCCTGTCCTTTCGTTGGCCTTGGTCAGGTGGGTGCACGAACGGCAAAGAAATCAAGGACAGCGTCAATCTGGCCTTCCAGCATGGCGGGTCCTTGATGGATGGCGCAGCCTCGAGCGCGAGCGGCCACGAGTAGCGGTGTCATCACAGGCTTCAGAATGATGTCGGCAACCAGCGCGTGACTAGCCAGATGCGTGATGTCGAGTGGCAAGGGGTCGCCGGTGCGCATGCCGACCGATGTGCAATTGACGATAACGTCGAAGCCCAGTGCATCCGGTTTTGCCTCGAACACATCGAGACCCGGCCGATGGCCTTTGATGTCGTCCACCAGAGCACGACGCCGCCGAGCGTCGATATCGAACAATCCGATCGCGTGCGCGCCCGCTGCCGCGATGGCGTGTGCCACCGCACAACCTGCTCCGCCTGCACCAATGACCAGTACGCGACGCCCGGTTACCGTCTGTCCTCGCGACGCCAAACCCCGCACGAATCCTTCACCATCGAAGTTTTCGCCGATCAACCTGCCATCGTCGCCCTTACGGATTGTGTTGAGCGCGCCGGTTAGACTGGCGTTGGGACCCAGTTCGTCGACCCATTCGATGGCAGCGATCTTGTGCGGCACGGTGACAATGAGCCCGTCGAAATTACGGATTGCTCGAAAACTGTCGATCACCCGCTGTAGTTCGGCAGGCGCGACATGCAACGGCACCAGCACCGCATCGGCGCTGCGCTCGCGAAAGGCGGTATTAAAAAGCCCCGGTGATGCGACCTGCGCAATCGGATCGCCGACGATTGCATAGAGCCGCGTGCTACCCGAGAGGGGACCGGGGACGCCTAGGGCCGCGGTCACGTTGCAGACCCGGCATTTGCCGCGAGTCTCGGATGCGGCGCTCGCACTTTGCCCACCAGCTGCTGCTCGATTCCCATGGGTGCCGCGCTGAAGATGCGCTCATCCATGGTACGCAGGGCAGGGGAAATCGCAGGACGGAAACCCATCTGGCTTAAGACATCGCGATCCAGATCGATGCCCGGCGCTATCTCGATCAGCTCCAGCCCGGCTGCCGACGCCTGAAACACCGCCCGCTCGGTCACAAAGAGCGTTGTCTGGCCGCGTTCACGCCCGTATGGACCACTATAGGAAACCTGCTCGAGCGTCTTAACGAACTTGCGATGCTTGCCTTCGGTCACGATCGCAAGTTTTCCGTCACCCGTCGAGATCTTTAGACCTCCTGCGGTAAGCGTGCCGCCGAACACCATCTTCCGGGCATTCTGGCTGATGTTGACAAAGCCGCCGATGCCGATCACCCGGTTAGCGAACCGGCTGATGTTCACGCTGCCTTGTGCATCCACTTCGACTGCCGAAAGAAACGCGAGATCGAGTCCGCCGCCGTCGTAGAAATCGAACTGATAGGGTTGATCGATCATCGCCCAGTAGTTGCGAGCAGCACCGGCATCCAACCCGTTAGCCGGTGCACCGCCGATCAAACCCTGCTCATTGGTCAGCACGATGTGATCGAGGATATTCTCCTCGGCGGCCACAATACCGATGCCGGTGCAGATGCCTGAGCCAACGTTACAGATCGCGCCCGCTTCCAGTTCCATTGCACAGCGTCGCGCGACGATTTTCCGTTCATCCAGCGGCAATGTCGGGAAAGAGCCGAATGGAATGCGCAATTGACCCGCAAAAGCCGGATCGTGGCGAGTCTGATAGGTCTGCATCTGGTCTGGGTCGACCACCACCACGTCGACCAGCATGCCGGGAATTTTGACAGTCTTGCCTGGCAAGGCGCCGCGCTGTGCGAGACGCTTGACCTGCACGATCACGATCCCGCCGCAACGTCGTGTGGCTTGCGCCATCGACAGCATTTCACCGAAGACGGCCTCGTCTTCCATCGAAATATTGCCGTCCTGATCGGCGGTGGTGCCGCGCAAAAATGCCACGTTGATATCGAACGGCTTGTAGAACAGCCATTCACGCCCTTTGAGTTCAACGAGTTCAACCAGATCGTCCGTACAGCGCGTGCTCTGCTTGCCGCCGCTAATGCGCGGGTCGACGAATGTGTGCAATCCGACGTGGGTAAGCAGACCCGGGCGCCCCGCAGCGATTTCGCGCATCAGTTGCGAGAGCGCACCTTGCGGCAGCGTATACGCCTCAATTTCGTTGCGGCTGGCCATTTCGGCGATTGCCGGCGCATCAACCACCGTGCCGCACACGACGCGCTTGAGCAGTCCGGGGTGCGCAAAATGCGATACGCCTCGATGCGAGCGGTCTCCCAGTCCCACCGGGTGCAGCGACGTAATCGAGCGCGGTGCCGCAGTGGCGAGAAATCGCCGCTCCACCGCTTCAATCAGCGCTTCCGGGATCGAATGTCCCGACCCTGAGCCCCCAATGACGATCGTATCGCCATCATGGATCAAGGCCGTTGCCTGATCAGCCGTCAATACCTGCATTGCCACTCCACCCAGAAAAGTATGGAAATGAGCTTAAAACTTATTGACTAGTAAGTCAATAAACGTGGGTGTTGGGGTTTACTCTGCACTACCAGAATCCGCAGGCGGACGCGGATGGACGCGCGTCACCTGCCGGGCCGCATAGCGACCGTCAGGCAACGCGTGGAAATGCCAGGGAGGAGGGGAAAGGATGGGAAGGCGGCGCGGTTAGAAGCGAGCGCCGCGCCTAACATTCGCCGGAGACTACTTCGCCCGACGGCGCGCTTTCGGCTCCGGCGCATAGGCCGACAACATCACGCGGGAAAAAGCATCGAAAAACAGCTTCAATTTGTCGAAACCGCCGGTGCCTTGCGTGAAGACAGACGAACTGTTCACGATATTGATCAGGAGGAACGCGAGATCCTCTCGCGGCGTGTCGTCGCGTAGTTCGCCGTTATGCCAGGCTGTGTCGACTGCGAGCCGGATCGCTTCATGAATCGAAGAGGTGAACGATGCGAGGATATTGCGCGCGTTGTCGCTCAGCACGTCGCTCTCGAGTCGCAACCTGCCGATGAGGCTCCACGATTGAGCGCCTTCATCGGTCTGGTTGAACTGCCGGTAGCGCTCCAGGTTGTAGTCGACCACTTTTTGCAGTTTCTCCTGCAAGGTAGTGGTCGGATCAAGCCAGATGCGCAGGTGACGCCCCCGCGCCTCGTTGACATAGTCGGCCACGACTTCGTCCACGAGGCCCTGCTTGTTGCCGAAGTGGTAGTGAATATTGGTGGTCGTGACATCGAGACGGGTCGCGATATCGCCAAAGCTGGTGCCGTTGAAACCGCGGCTGATCAGCAGTTCAGTCGCGACTTGCTTGATCTTTTCGCGCATATCGGAGCGTGCCGCAACAGGCGTCTTCGCAACCCGCTTTCTTCGCGCTGCGACTTGAATTCCGCCACCGGCTTCGCTTTCCGTGCTGTTTCCCATCTTGGCTGCCGTCCCTTCCGATCAGAGTTCACGCGCAGCATGCTACCGCATCCGGGCACGCGACGCGGCGCTGATCATACCTGCACGAGCAATAGCGTCTCGCCTTCCTGCACGACTTCTTTGCGTCTGTTCATGACTTTCATCGCGAGTGTCACGATGCCGCGATCGCTGCGCTTCGTGGCGCGTTTCGCCTGAATCCGCACCTCGACGTGGATCCGGTCTCCGATGAGTAGGGGGGCGCGGAACGACCAGTTCCAGCTTAACGTTGCGATCCCTTTGAGCCGGACAGCACAGCGCGTTTTGAGGCCATCGGCGAGGGACAGGCCCAGCAGCCCATGCGCTATCCGGCCCGGAAAGCCTGCTGCCTGCGCAAATTCGTCATCCATGTGAACGTCGAACAGGTCACCGGACAGCCCCGCAAAACCCACTACGTGCGCTTCAGTAATAGTAACGCCGGCCGTTTGGTAGGAGTCACCGATCTGCAAGTCGTCAAATCCATACTCGCCCGGCACCAGCACACGTGCTGATTTCTGGTCTTCCGACCGAATTGTCTCGTTCATCACTGTCACCGTATTCCCTCAATGCGAGGCGCTATTTTATCTTATTTACTAGTAAGGTAGATATGCCGGCACAAATGAGATCCGGAGATGCGGCGGCGCGGATGCTTCCTCACGCGACGAACGCGCGATGACGCGCATCGAACAGCATCTCTTGGCTCTGCAGCAGGTATGGCCCGCAAGGAGGGGGCGCGGATGTAGCCAAGCTCAGCTGGGCTACATGCAGCCTGGTGCGCTCGCCGTCAATCACCGCCCGGTCCTGCTCCGGTCGAACTGAACGCTTCGCCGGGAGCAAAGCGCAGCCGAATGAAGGTCCCGCGTCCCGCCGCCTTCGCCTGCTCCTGCTGTTTTTCACCGCATCGTCGGGCAAACGCCGCGACGCGGTCATAAGAACCGGTGAGACCCGGTTCGCGCAGGTCTGTAAGAATCTGCTAGAGGGTCTGCGCTGCTCAGGTGAAGACATCGTAGCCGGACGTCTTGTGGCGCCGTTTCCTGAGATTCGGCTGAGAGTTGGGCGTGGCTATTGCAACGGCAATCGCGAGCACCCCAAGGTGCGCTTGCTGCGCGACTAATTAGCAGCCGAGATACGGCAATTTCTTGCAGACACGAGATGCGTTGGTTCCGTCGTCGCTTCATTTGAATGACCGGTATCCAACCGAAAGCCGTCGCCCTCGGACGCGGCACCGAGCGGCCGCTTTGGGTCGGCTCCGGAAGTCCGACCATCGCCGGGTGACATAGTCGCGAATCCTCGACGGTACTCTGCTGGTAGTTAGGCTTATACTCAACTCATGAGTGTCCGTTGAACGAGGCTGAGCAATGGATCAAATGAAGAATGCGTTCTGGGTTGGATTCGTCGATGGAGTAAAGGACGGTCCGCGACTGTTTTTCGCTCCGCTTCTTGCCGTCTGGCGTTATGCGAAAAGGCGCCTTTCTCGCTGGGCCGGGGGGTAGGCGACTAGCGAACGAATATGCTGGACAAGCGAGGCGATTGAAATCGTCGACGGTGTTCATTGGACGATTCCGATTATCGGCATCGCACCACTCGCGTGCTCATATAAGCTCTGCAACCGGCGAACGATGCTCGACACGAGGCGCGGATTCTCGCAAGTACCACAGCTTGCAATCCGTCCACCATGCCATTCGTAGTTTTCCCGAAGCCATAGAAAAAAGCCCAGATCGAGCCGACGGTTGAACCCTTCGATGCGGAAGTAGCCGTTGAGTACGGTTGCAACCAATGCATCTTGTGCGGCCAATTCCTGACCATCAAACATGACATGCGGTGGCCCATGGACACCGGCTGGCTTGATGTGCGGTTGCCCGCAAGCGGCGCAGTCCGAGACATTGAGGTGCTTGCCCGAAGGACTCTTTCCGAGGCTTGGACGCGTGCTTTTGATATAGGCGTTGCACTTGTCGCAGCGGTCCATAAGCCGTTCGTGGTGGAACGGGCAGAATTTCCAGTCCTTGAATCGCCAGGCTATGCGAAGGTAGGGTACCGGGTCGTTGGCGAGACAGTATCTACAAATGCGGTAGGTCGGCGCTCCGAGCGGGTCAAAATTGAGCAAGTTCCTGGCACGGGGCAATGCGCGGACCGCGTGGAACGTGTTCGAAAGCGCGCGAAGGCGGACTCCGCTGACGGAAGTTCCTGCGCCAATATGACAAATATGTTCGGGCGGCAAGGTGATGTCCGGATCATGCCGCGCCACGATACCGAGGCTTTCGGCCAATCTTTGATATGTGATGCCGTGCATCTGACAGACCCGTTGGATCCACGATGCCGGAGACTCGTCGTCATACGGGCAGGGGGCAACCAGTATGCTCCGCGGGCGCTCAGTCATCGACACTCTCAAATAGCGATAGTTGCCGGTCAACATCACGTGGTCGACGGCGGTCATGCGGGACGCTAGCGGGGTACAGGCGGCGGAGAACGGCTTCAACCACACGAATGTCGGAGGTTGATGAACAGTCTGCGTACAACGCTGCAAGAGCCGAATGTGCGATCGGCGTGTCGCGTCTGGACTTCCTATCTCCCAAAACCGATGTCAACCGATCGAAGGCACGGCATACAAGTCCTGCAGCTTCGACCGTTGGTAGCGTCCGGTTCGTACTGGAGGGATAGTTCGCATCCTGGTTAGGCGGAACGATTCCGAATGCCCAAACCAGTCGAAGAAACGTGTCTATGGAGATGTCGTCGAGGGCGCTAGGAAGACCGTTTGCTACGCGCAGGCGAAAATGTGCGGTCCCCAGCAGGTACGTGATCTGGCTGCTTATAGCCAGCTCGCGGGCGTCCGCTGCCTCAGTGGGTTGATCAGGTGCTACGAGGCGCTGCCCACACTCGCAAAAATCGATCGATGGCCGGCGCCACGATATCGGCCTGCCGCAGACGCACTTATCCAGTAGCCGAATGCGATGAACAGGGCAAGCGGTGACAAGGCAGATCGACCATGCTGCCAATGCACGCAATTTTTCTCGCAGGCACAGGGAGCAGACCTGTGGACGCGTCTGGCGCAAGTGATAGGGACGCAGGAACTGATGGCCAATAAATTCGGCGCCGAATGCAGTGTCACGAAAATAACGCCTCACGAACGCTCGCTGAAGTCGAAGTGGGGAGGAGCCAAACATGAAGGCGATCGCGTTCGACGTCCGTGCAGGAAGATACAAATGACCAGACGTCGCCAGTTGCCGCGCCAGTTCGTTGAATGTAATCCCGTTTATGGTCGCCATGCGAAGCGCGTAGCCGACGCCATCTTCGTCAGCGTCGACTTCGTCCTGCCGCGGATAAGAAGCGGTCTCGGGAGGGAACACTATTCGAATGGGTTATCGCGAAACGAGTCCGGACCCACCATACGGTCAAAGGCGAGCTTGAGATGATGCTTTCCCACTTGCGAGTCGCCGGCGTCGATGGTGATCATTGCAGCTTCGATGACGAGCATCTTGAGCAGGCGCATGGTTCCTTTGGTCGCCTTGAAGACGAGATTTGCATAGTCTTCTACCAGGGGAGAAAGACTAATCTCTCGTACTGCAGTAGCGAACGCCGTTAACACCCCTCGCCATTCCGCGTCGTTTCTGAACTCGGGGAGGCTAAAGACGGAAGATATGCGAGTAGACAACTGCGCATCCGCTTGCTCAATGGATCGGAGCATCTCGGTTCCCGAAAGCACGATGGGCAGGCCCGTACGTGACATAAGGCGTTTGGTCCAGTCTATGATCACTGAGCGAACGTCCTCCTTTTGAGCGAGAAAGACGTGCTGGTATTCGTCGAGCGCGATCAGCCGAATATCGTGCTGGTCGATGGCATCTGCGAGCACATTGAACAGAATCGCGTTGGTCTGTTGCCTGGCGCGTGGTGGTATCGCGTAACTGAAGCTCTCGAGCAGATCGTTCTGGATCTGTGCCACGGTGGGAGACTCTTTGAGGGACGCTACGAGCACGCTGTGCGGACGAAGGAACGGCCACTCGCAAACGTTCCTTTGTACGGCATCAATGAGAAGTGTTTTGCCGGCTCCTGCAGGCGCGACGATGCTGGCTCCGACTGGCTGCCGGAGATGGTGTCCGATCTGCACGATCCGGCCAATTCCATCCAACGCCTCCTTGAACTTCGTATGATGGATGCGGATCTGCGCAATTTGCAAGCCGGTGTGCAACGCCTTCGCGCTGTAGGTCATGACTCTTGCCCGCAGAACGTGTCAAATTTCGGTATCGGCCTCGGTGGTGTTTCCGCCGCGTCATCTGGCACGAGGAGCGTCGCAGAGCGAGTCGGTTGAAGGGCGTCGATCGGTCGATGGACGGAAGTTGAACTGAGCCCCTGAAAAAGAGCAAGCTGCCGACCTCCGCTTTTGATTTGCCGGCCGGCCCTCACTGCGGATTGCCAGTGATCCTGCAGTTCCAGCCTGCTTTCGCGAAGGGTGCCTTCGGCGTTTGCCAGGGTCAGGCGTTGTTTCGCTGCTGCGCGGATTATCTTGTGTTGCGTAAGTGACAGGCCTGCGGCGTATTCCTGATCGCGCGCGAGTACAACAATCCACTCCCTCGTCCGTGGATGCTGGACAAAAATGGAACGGAGATCGTATGGGTCGAATTTCATGGCAGTTTTGAAGACTGCTCCGATTTCACGACGCATGCGTGCCAGCCCGTCATCGGCGTATCGCAACCAGTTGAAAACCGCTCCCTCGTGATTGATCGTTATGCTCTTTGTAATGCCTGCTAGCACATCGAGGTTGGCGAAGTTTTCGGGAAACTGCGGAGCAGGGCACTGCTCGAGCCCTTCGAGAAACAGATCAATCGGCCGGCTCATCTTCTGCGAATGAATTTCGAAGGGGTGGACATCGACAATCCACTTCAAAATGCCGGTGCACAGGTTGTTGAACGTGATGCAGGCACTCACGCGAGGATCGTAGGGTTCGGCGTGCTGGCCCGGCTTACGCGTTCTGCCTGCGGTTGGTAGCTGTCTGGTCAGGCTTCCAATGTGCCGTTCGACCGACGGCTTGAACCACGGCATACGAACCGGACAATATTCGAGGTCAAAGTTCAGGTCTGATGCCACCTGCTTGATGTGATGCGAATGAAACGATAGCGAATTGTCGACGACAAGTGTCTCCCACAGACCCATCGCATGCCATGGGTTCGTCAGTTGTGTTTGTCCCACTATCGAGTCCTTGGGCTGAATCGCGACCTTGATGCTCCGTATGACCCGGGCGAGGGTCTCTCCTTCGAACGATACGAAAAAACCGATGATGTAACCGCTGTAACTGCAGACGAGCAGCGTGATAGTAGGGCGGCCAAGCGGGATTCCAAGCCGGTCGTCGATTACCCACAGGTCCAGCAGCGTATGGTCCATCTCCACACGCTCCAAAGGACGGCCGACGTACCCCAGCGGCTTGGAGAAACGCCACTTTGCCCGTGCCTGCACAGCGCCAAGCCGGATGCGATCGCGATCGAAGGGAGTGGTTTCGTGTGCGATGCGGCGGATCGTGGACAGACTGATCGATGGTGCGGTTTCGTCAGGCGAGCGGTTCGCGGACCTTTCCAGTTCACGCAATACTTGGTCGTGCACGGTGCGCAAGGTTGATCCATCGCGAACAAAGTAGTAACGCCGAAGCATGCAGTCCACTACTCGACGGATTTCCGGGGCTGTCTGTCGAATCCTGCGACGCCCGACGTAGCCCGGAACCAGGCTGGTTGGGTTGCTACCGCTTTGTTCGTATAAGCGCATCCATTGCATCACTGTCGACACGCTTGGAGGCGTCGAATCGCCACGCGCCTGTGCCAGTGTCGCTATCGCTTCCATGATTCGCGAGCGCTGCCCCTTTGAGATGCGGTGCCGGCTCATGTACTTCACGTATTCGTGTGCCCGGATGTATCGTTGTTTGTGATGTTCCGGCAAAGAATCGGTACATACGATCCGACTCGTTCGAGACATCTCTCCCGTTTGATTTGTTGCATCGGCGTCGCGCACGACAACGATTTTCGCGGATAGTATTTCCGCGGTCAGCTTCCCAATCGATATCTTCCGGATCCGACCAGTCTCACAGTTTTCGAGTTGCACACTTCCGCCATCTAATATCCTCTGTACTTGCCACTGTGAATCACCGCAACGGAGGATGAGACCCCGCTCGAGCGTGTATATGCTCACGACTGCCTCCCGAAGGGATAGACGCGTTGCGAATCGCTGAAGCTAAGTGCAGCATTAGTTCGCAAGAAGCGGCGTCCAAGCAGATGCAGGACAGCCGATGCCGGCACACCGGCTGTCGAGGCGAGCGTACCGAGAGCGATACCATCCGGAGATCGGGCAGCGAGAGCTAGCACGCGAGTGGTCAGTTCGGGGGCGAGGTGACTGCGCGCATGGCGCAGGAGAATCGCAGCGCGCTCGTGACGTCCGTCAGCCTTGATCCATTTCTCGGTGGCGAGCATGAAATCGAAGCCCTTTTCACGCAGCATCTCAGATGCGCGTTGCAGTCGCGGCTTGTTCCGGACGCTCACTGAATGCTCTTCGGGCTTTACCTCGACGACGAGCCTTTGCTCGGGTCCTGTCAGCATAAAGTCCGGCACGTAGCGGCCGAGGGCGCCCAGATCAATGAAAAATGGCTGGTGGACAATTGACGTGACTTCGGGGTCGAGGAGCGCCAGTCGTACGAAGTCTCGTTCGAGCAGGCTTTCGTACTCGATAGGCGTTGACTGGAACCACGAACATGCGATGAGACCGACCCGTCGATGAGGGGAACGGGTTACGACCTTGCGGACGCTTGCCATGAAGCTTCTCCAAGCAAAAAGGAATCCGTCTTCCCGAAGGGAAGTGCTTGAAGAGGACTTGACAGGTCCGAATGCATTACCGATACTGAACCTGCCACAGTCGTGTATCGAAAGATGCACGCGGACGCCGCCTAGTCCTCCGGGGTTAGGTGGCGTTTTTATTTTCTACATGGGTATCTCCTTCACAGCGCGATCGTGCTGCGCGCCGTCCTCAGTCGTGCATCTGACATCACGCTTCATGGACGTGATAATCGTCGATAGTTCGCGCATTTGTGCACGGGACAGAGTCGGAAGTAGCTCAGATAGCTGCGCACATATGTCATAGGCGTCCGGCAGTGCTCCGGGCGGGGGAAGGCTTTCGCGCCGCGATGTATTGAAGGCGCGCCACAACGCCGCTTCGTCCTCGGAAGTGAGGTCCAGCGTTGCGACAATTTTTCGAACGAGGTTCTTGTCTTTCGGAAGCTTTGTGCCGCACTCAAGCGCCGAGATGTATGTCTGGCGATATCCAACGCGTTCGGCGAATTCGCCTTGTCCCAACGCCAGCCGGGCGCGTAGTGTACGCAGTGCAACGGAGAAAGGACTCATCGCTGCCTCGTGAATATTCTGCAGTTAGGCTAAGTAATTTTTCCCCGCTTTTCAAGATTGATTTTTCAGTTCTTGTGAAATGCATTGCATTTCAACGAAACTGTTTTGCGTTATCAAAAAGATGTCTGACTGTTCGTGAAAAATGTCCGCCTAGTTCGACGGGGAGCTCATTCTTGAGCGCCGGAGCGTAACCCGATGCTGAGCATTGTTGCGCGCGCGGGGATTAAGGATGCGGATGCGTCGGACCGGCAGATCCACAGTCGGAAGGGCTGTCTGCCGATTCATGAATGACCTCCAGCGGAGCTGAAGCTACCAGCTTCAGCAGCAACTTCATGTCGGGATAACGGAACATGGGGAGACGGAAGCCTCGTTCGGGTACAGGACGGTGAATTCTCCGGGTCTGAGGTAGCCACGCGGGAATATATGCAGGTCGAGTAGGTCCGACGATCCGCGTTCCACCCGTCCCTTAGACGAGATAGTCGATCGGGAACAGATCCGGCCATCTGGCTGCCCAGTGGGGGAGGCGCTTGTTGATCAGCCACGGCGGTCTGACCCACCAGCTGCAGACGGATGGTGCGGTCGATGGACAGCGTGGACGAGCGGGGCACGGACATGTGTTGTGCTTGCAACGATCTAAGCAAATGGTCGTTCGTCGTCAACTGATGGCCGCCAATCCGCAATGCTAAAATCTGCACCGATCTGACACTTTCGCCACTGGAGGTCTATGAGCAACCTAACAAAAATAGTCCAGAAGTTCGAGTCATCACAAAATGCACTGGTCCTTCAGGCTTCCGACCTCTCTCTGCAAACGATCGCGCAAATGGTCCAGAGCAAGGCGATTGATGTTTCGCCAAAATATCAGCGGCGCGAGCGATGGAAGCCCCTTGCACAGGCGGAACTGATAGAGTCGTTCTTGATCAATGTTCCTATACCACCCGTCTACCTAGCGGAAGATGACTTCGGTACTTATTCGGTCATTGACGGCAAGCAACGGATCACGACGATTCATCGGTTCCTTTCCGATCAGTTTGCCCTAGAGAGCCTTCATAAATTCCCGGAGGTCAATGGGCTCAAATTCTCAGGTTTGCCGCCGGAACTTGCCAACGCCTTGAGAATTCGACCATACGTGCGAGTTGTAACACTATTAAAGCAAACGGATCCTGAACTCAAATACGAAGTGTTCACTCGGCTGAACACCGGTGGTGAACCCCTTCTCCCCCAAGAGATTCGTAATGCGCTTTATAGAGGATCGTTCAACGACCTGCTTTTTGAATTGGCAGATGCGCCGTTCCTTCATAGGCAGATGAAGATTGCGACAAAGAAAGAGACACCATACAAGGAGATGCAAGACGTGGAAGCGGTTTTGCGATTTCTAAGTTTGAGTTCGAACTGGGAGGATTTCAGCGGAGACATGCGGTATTCGTTGGATGCTTTCGCGGCGACAAACCGCGCTCTTGGTAAGCCAAAGATCGCGGCAGCTAGGAAGAAATTTGAAACCGCTCTGACACGCTGTCAACACCTGTGGGGAGACGATGCGTTCAGACGCCATCAAGGCGCTGCTTATCGTGACCAGTTCATGTCCGCAATGTTCGACGCACAGATGATAGCTGCATCCGAACTAAGCGAAGCGAGATACCACGCGCTTTCAATCAAGACGGCAGTTGTGCGGAAAGAGACCTTGAAGCTTTTCAAGAATGCTCGCTTCGTCGACGCGATCCGAGTATCTACGAACACACCCAGTAAGGTGTCGTACCGTATCGCCACGATGAAGGATGCGTTGAAGAACATTACCTAAAATGAGCGCAAAAGACTCGTTGCTTGCAACATTGAACGTTCTCAGGGATTGCCTAAAGGATGCCGCGCTGATCGACACCGCATTGACAGTAGAGCACAATCTTCGTGCGAGCATGCTTCGACAAGGCTTGGCGGTGCTGGTATTCGCAACAATGGAGTCGTTCATCAGAGAGCGAACTGGAGAATTACTTCGATCCTTCTCCAATCCTCAACTGGTGTTTTCCGATCTACTCCCACCTTTGCAAAGGGCCACTACCATTGGAGCGTTAGATGGCATTCGTTTTCGCCTCAAGCTACAACCTGCACAAGATAAAATAAATTGGCTCGTTGGAGCACTCGCTCCCGTTGCAACCGCGACGAGCAATCTTGCTCAGCTATCAACGTATTCCTTTGGGCAAGCCGCTTCGAATCTCGTGGAGGACGATGTCTCGGACATTTTGAAAGCATTTGGTGTGCATAGTCCGTGGGTGCAGATAACCGAACTTAGCCGGAGATTGGGCGTCGGAACTCTGGATTGTCAAAGCGAGTTCGTTACAATAAAAGAACGCCGACACGATTCTGCGCACGCTCTTAGCGCGAACGTTTTGCATCCAGATTTGGAAGGCTCGTTGCGTTCAGCGTTAGCAATTTGCATAGGATTCGACTTATTGCTTTCCCATGCGCAGCGGCTAACTAACGATAAGCTCGGACCTAACCGGGACAATCGCCCCGCGATGAAGCATGTGGACGTCCAATTGGTGTTTGTGGCCCCGAAGCCCGGATCAACAGACCGCTTCATTGTGCGAAAGGAGCAACTGCCGCCGCCTGCTACCACCCTAACACGGTCGCTCCGTATCTTGCCAAGCCTTTCTAACGCAGTAACATTTGGTCGTGCTTACGCTGGTTCTCGGAAGCTTCAACTGGTCGTTTTAGACAGTACCTCGACGCCGACGGATTGGGCGACTTGGTAATTAGCAATATTAAATTATAGGAAATATATGTTTCAACATAGTCCATCCGTACTTTCGAAGCCGCGAATGCACCGCATCTGAGCGCCTGCTTCCGAGAATCTCGACAGACCGATCCAGGTCGGGTTATGCCTTTTGGATGAGATGGCGCGCTGGTGCAAACGCGCTCGGTCGTCGGGCGCATGCCCGCCTGTTTGCGACGTTCGACAGAGTAGGCTAGATTGCTGACACGCATTCGAAGGCGTTTGGTATCAGCAATTAAGCATGACGGCTTGCGGATCAACGGCGTCCTCCCGCTGCACCCTTATCGATGTGCTCTGCCGAGCCTAGGGAGTGAGCGATCAAGCGACGAACGCTTCTACCGACACAACAACACTCATGATCGAAACAGAACTAGAAACCGAAACTGGGATGGTACGCTTTAGGAGCTGTCTTCTCGATTGGGTGACACCCATCATTGCTTCAAACCAGCCTAGCCTTGAGTCCGCTGCTGCCGACACATGGGATGCGCTTGCAGGAAAGCCCATACAGGACGGACGTAGCGCGCTGTCGGAAAAACATCGAGCCATTGTAGATATTTTCCAAGAATACATGGAGGTATCTGAAGCGCTGGAAGCTGTGCAGGATGTTAAGGTATATCTGGCACGCTTTCCTTTTTCGAAGACCCGAGTGACAAGAGGTCGCTATTTAGCTCATCAGGTAAGTATTTACCTTAACGAAATCTATATTCTCCGAGTTCGTCTGACAACGCTGGCAAAAGAGGTTCAGAACTGTCTGTCGAGCGCGCCGCAAAAGCAGTTCACCAGACCGTTGATCGCGCCACTGTTCAAGATGATTAAGCAAAGCTTTGACGGGATCGAGAAGACACGGGGAGCGCACGTTCACATCCGACGCTTTGCCGATGACGACATGCGGCGCATCGGAACCCTTGAACTGCTTGCGAGCCGTATGGTTGGTGCCGGCAACCTGGCTCTAGTGGTGTATAGGAACGCGCGCCGGCAGTGGCTGACGCGCATTAGTGATAATGAAAAAGCGATAGACATATTGCTCGACCAGTATGGCGATGCTCTCTGGGCGTCCCTTTTTGCTCCAGGCATGATGTTCGATATGAGCGATGCTCCGGCGAAGCCAAGGAGGTAACGCAATGCGATGTGTGAAGATCCGTCCGCCTGCCAGAACCTCGCTATCCCAACTGTACTAAGACGATGTGCGTCGCAACTGTTGAAGCCGATATCGGAGTGATTGCCTCAAACTATGTCTTCGCGCTTGGCGCGGGTCCTTTTCCCCGTACCCTAGGTCGACGAAGTTGAGGTCGCTGACGTCCTCGAGGCTTACTAGGTCCATCGATACCGTTCGTTACGGCTCGATCCGGATATCGGACGTCCCGAAGTACAAAGCTGCGTAGCGAAGCCGATCCCGATGGTTGGGGTGCGGGTAAACGCCTATCGGTCGGCGACCCTGCCTTGTAAGTCTCAGATGTTGCCGTTAATTGTCGGCCGGCGGTGCCTGCGACGCGCGAAGTCCATAGCTGGGTGTGGACCGTCAAGTGTTTGTTTTTTATGGAATATTTTGGCTGATTGAATGCGTGGATCGCGCGAAAGTACAAAGTTAAGTGAACAAAGTTCAAACTTAACTGAATCTCGACACTCTTCCCCCTTCTTGAATTTGTCACCGCCCCTCCATATAATTAGCACTCGTCGCACTCGAGTGCTAACAATTTCTCCGGCCGGGCTCTCCGGCCGGGTTTGTCCTCAGCGTTCTTCAGTCTCAACCAAGAGAGGAGTATGTATGAACCTTCGTCCTTTGCATGATCGCGTGATCGTCAAGCGTCTTGACCAGGAAACCAAGACCGCTTCGGGCATCGTGATCCCCGACGCCGCAGCGGAAAAGCCCGATCAAGGCGAAATTCTCGCAGTCGGCCCGGGCAAGCGTGACGACAAGGGCGGCCTGATCCAGCTCGACGTGAAGGTGGGCGATCGCGTCCTGTTCGGCAAGTACGCTGGCCAGACCGTCAAGGTCGACGGCCAGGAACTGCTCGTGATGCGCGAAGAAGACATCATGGCTGTGGTGAACAAGTAAGTTCAACGTCCCCAGTTCATTCAAAGGCATTCAAGGAGTTAGAAGATGGCAGCTAAAGACGTCGTATTCGGCGATTCCGCCCGTGCGAAGATGGTCGAGGGCGTGAATATTCTCGCCAACGCAGTGAAGGTTACGCTGGGCCCGAAGGGCCGCAACGTCGTGCTCGAGCGCAGCTTCGGCGGCCCGACCGTCACCAAGGACGGTGTCTCGGTCGCGAAGGAAATCGAGCTCAAAGACAAGCTCCAGAACATGGGCGCGCAAATGGTCAAGGAAGTCGCTTCCAAGACCAGCGACAACGCCGGCGACGGTACCACCACGGCTACCGTGCTGGCACAGTCGATCGTCCGCGAAGGCATGAAGTACGTCGCATCGGGCATGAACCCGATGGACCTGAAGCGCGGCATCGACAAGGCAGTGGCAGCAGCAATCGAAGAGCTGCGCAAGATCAGCAAGCCCTGCACGACGAACAAGGAAATCGCCCAGGTCGGCGCGATCTCGGCGAACAGCGATTCGTCGATCGGCGACCGCATCGCTGAAGCGATGGACAAGGTCGGCAAGGAAGGCGTCATCACCGTCGAAGACGGCAAGTCGCTGCAAGACGAACTCGACGTCGTCGAAGGCATGCAGTTCGACCGCGGCTACCTGTCGCCGTACTTCATCAACAACCCGGACAAGCAGGTCGCCGTTCTCGAGAACCCGTTCGTGCTGCTGCACGACAAGAAAGTCTCGAACATCCGCGATCTGCTGCCGGTGCTCGAGCAAGTTGCAAAGGCCGGCCGGCCGCTGCTGATCATCGCTGAAGACGTCGAAGGCGAAGCGCTCGCTACGCTCGTCGTCAACAACATCCGCGGCATTCTGAAGACCGTTGCCGTCAAGGCGCCGGGCTTCGGCGACCGTCGCAAGGCCATGCTCGAAGACATCGCGATCCTGACCGGCGGCCAGGTGATCGCCGAAGAAACGGGTCTGTCGCTCGAGAAGGCTACGCTGGCTGAACTGGGCCAGGCGAAGCGCATCGAAGTGGGCAAGGAAAACACGACGATCATCGACGGCGCTGGCGAAGCAGCAAGCATCGAAGCGCGCGTGAAGCAGGTGCGCACGCAAATCGAAGAAGCGACGTCGGACTACGACCGCGAAAAGCTGCAGGAACGCGTGGCGAAGCTGGCCGGCGGCGTGGCAGTGATCAAGGTCGGCGCTGCGACCGAAGTCGAAATGAAGGAAAAGAAGGCACGTGTCGAAGACGCTCTGCACGCTACGCGCGCAGCCGTTGAAGAAGGCATCGTGGCCGGTGGCGGCGTTGCGCTGATTCGCGCTCGCGCTTCGATCGCTGGCGTGAAGGGCGACAACGCCGATCAGGACGCAGGTATCAAGATCGTGCTGCGCGCGATGGAAGAGCCGCTGCGCCAGATCGTCACGAACGGCGGCGAAGAAGCAAGCGTCGTGGTAGCAGCGGTTGCCGGCGGCAAGGGCAACTACGGCTACAACGCGGCGACGGGCGAGTACGTCGATATGGTCGAAGCAGGCGTTGTGGACCCGACGAAGGTTACGCGTACGGCACTGCAAAACGCAGCGTCGGTCGCAGGCCTGCTGCTGACGACGGACGCAGCCGTGGTCGAACTGCCGAAGGAAGACGCACCGATGCCTGGTGGCATGCCCGGCGGTATGGGCGGCATGGGCATGGACATGTAATTCGACGTCAAGTCGAAGCGCATGTTGGAGCGCGCCGCGAGGCGCGCTTTTGGCCGCGTTCCTGGCCGGAAAGAAAACCCGCAGCGTGAGAAATCACGGTGCGGGTTTTTTTATATCAATGCCGCGCCTCTCCCGGCGCATCGCTCTTGCCGCTCGCGGTCGGCGCATCTTCATCGGTTTCTCTGGCCCAGAAAAACCGATCGGGAAGGTAGGCGCCCATACCAGGCCGAAACGCGTTCTGCATCGCCTGGAACATGTACTCCTGCGCTTCGCGTACCGCTTCCGCCGGGTCCTGGCCATTCGCGAGCAAGGCCGCGATTGCCGCGCCAAGCGTATCGGTCATACCCATCACGCGCTGCGCCCCGCGGTCCCACAAGTCCTGCCGCAACTGGCCGTCCTCGCAGTAAAGCGTGTTGACCAGCCGATGCGTGCCCGTTTCCATCGACAGAATGTACTCGCAGCCTTGCGACAGCAGGTGCGACACGGCCGCGTCGAGCGTCGGCGCTTCGGCGTCGCCGTCGGGCTGCGCGAGCGCGAGCAGCGCCGCGTGGTCGGCGACGAGCAGCGTGGTTTGCGGTGCGAGCAGGTCTGCTATCGCTTCGCGCAATTCGTCGGCGGCGAGCACGTGTTCGTCATCGAGCGTGAAGTCGGGCGCGAGGATCAGCGGCACGTCGTCATAGTCGGCGACGACTTCGGCGATCGCGCTCACCACTTCGGCGCGGGTCGCCGCGCCGACCTTGAATGCGGCGATCGGCATGTCTTCGAGCAGCATGCGCGCCTGCGTCGCGACAGTCTCCGGGTCGAGCGCGGTGACTTCGTCGCAGCTCGCCGAGTCGCGCACGGTATAACCGGTCAGCACCGTGACGCCGTGGCAGCCCATGCTGGCCAGCGTCATCAGATCCGCTTGCAGGCCGGAGGCGCCGGTGGGGTCGGACAGGCCGAAGGTCAGAACGATCGGAGGGGTGTCGCTGGGCATGAAAGGAGGAAAAAAAATCGAAGCAAATAAGGAGGCCAACAGGAAGGCCAACAAAACGGCCAACAGGAAGGTCAAAAAGCAGGCCCATACGCGTGGGTCGGCTCAATTATGCGGCTTTCTCCCGCGACGAGGCGGTTTTTCGCACGCGTGAGCGCCGTGCACGCTCGCAAAAATTTGCTGCAGCGCAGAATCGTTAATTGCTTTCGCTAGGCATGGGGGCGGCAACACGGTACCATCATGGCTCCCGTTTTAACGGACTTTTCGACGCGCAAAAGAATGGAATATAGAAGCTGGATGTGCCTGATCTGCGGCTGGATTTACGAGGAAGAAGCCGGCTTGCCGGACGAAGGTATTGCGCCGGGCACGCGCTGGGAGGATGTGCCGATCAACTGGACCTGCCCCGAGTGCGGGGCGCGTAAGGAAGACTTCGAAATGGTCCAGATCTGACCGGTCTGGCGGTTGGTTCTGCTGCTGGCTTTACGCTTCTTTACGTCAGATGGCGGGGCTGGCTTTCGCGTCCGGTGCTTGCGTTCTTCATGCCCTGATTTCGCGTCGGTTTTCGCGTCGATTTTGGCGTCGATTCCCCCGGTTTTGACGCTCGGCGCCTGAGTTGATGCGCGATCTGTGCGTACGATCCTTGCGCATTCGGGCAGGCGCATCGCCGAGGCTCGCGACGGATGGGGACGCGTCGCAGCGTACACGGCGCGTTGCGTGCCTGCACCGACTCGAGCGCCGCGCGCGCATGACGGGGACGCGACACAGCTGCGGCCGCACGATTTCAGAGCGCACGCGGCGGCGTAACCGGCGGGTCACGGCAGGTCGTCGTCCCGGTCCTAGCGTCGGTTTCGGTCTGTCGGCGTTTCTGCAAACGTGCTCATGACACCTTCATCCGCTCCCGGCAGTAACCTCGAAGCCTTGCCCAATCCTCGCGGCGGCGCCGTGCGCGCGGCCGAACGCGCGCTTGCCGACGCGATTGCCGCACACGATCAGCATCGCGATGCGACGTTGCCCATTTTGCATGCCGCGCACGCGCTTCGCGAAGCAGGATGGCTCGCCGCGCAACAGTTTGCCGACGCGCTGGTCCTTGCGTCGCCGCTCGCCTTCGATGCGGCGGATTCCATCCGTGCTTACGTCGACAATTCGGCGCATTCCGGACATGCGGCGCCTGCATCGCGTGCTCGTCTGCCCGATAACCCGGTGCGCGAAGCCTTTGGTTCGGCGCTGCATGCGTTCGCGGCGGCGCTCGGCAGGCGCAATCTGCGTGAACTCGCCTGTTCGCCGTCGCTTTACGCGCACTATCGTTCGCTATCGGCGCTGACCGCGCAGCACACGCCGGGCTTCAAGGTCAACTTCGAAGACCTCGCACTAGCGGGCCGTCCGGTCCCGCCTGCTACCTTGCACGCACAACCGGCACAACGTCTCACGCATCTTCGCGCGCGCTACGAGCAGGCGTTGTTGCCGGTTCTGCGGGCGCAGACCGGCGAGGGCGCGATGTCGGCGGCAACGCTCGTCGTCGAGGCCGCGCTCGACGAACTTGAAGCCTGCATGGCCCAGCTGGTCGGTTCCGACCCGTACGATTTCTGGCGGCTCGCAGCCGGTTGCGCCCGTGCGCTGCGCGTGAGCGGTCACTTATCGGGCGACCCCGATGCGCGACGCTTCTTCGCGCGGTGCAACCTCGCGCTCGGGGACCAGGCGCGCGGCATCGAGTACGCGCCGCGTTCGCTCGTGCGTGCGACGCTCGCGTTGCTGTGGCGCGACTATGCGCTGTTCGGCGCCGCCGCCGAAGACACCGACCACGTCGAACTGCTGCGCGACTACGGGTTGACCGTGGTTTGGCATGTGGCAGGCACGCCGGCTTCGGAGGCGCTGTGGGAAGCCAACGCCGCCGAGGCGGCGAGGGGGACGGCAGAGACGGCGGCTCAAGCGCAGCCGACGCCGCCGGAGGTTCCTACGCGCGACCTTGGGCCGCTCACCGTCCACGCCAACGCATACGAAGATTTTCTGCAAACTGCCGATGCATCGATTGCAGCCCTCTCGGAACACGCGCGCGCTGCCGATAACCCGCAAAAGGCCGACGCGAGCGCGGCACTGCAAGCGGGCGATGCCGCATACCGGCTCGGTGCATCCGCGAGCGCGCTCGGGCTCGGTCATGTGGCGCTGCTGTCCGATGCGCTCGGTCTGGCTTGGCGCCGGCGTGCGCACGCGGCGGCCGCGATGCCCGAAGGCCGCACGCAGGCGCATATCGAAGCGCCCGACGCGGCGGTGCTCGAACAGGCCGCGCTTGCACTGCGTGCAATGCTGCACCAGATCGCGGCAGGTATTGCGCCGCCGCAAGCGAGCGCCGCATCGGGTACCGCGCTCGCGGCGTTGACGCGTGCGATCGAACTGGGCAGCAGCTTGACCTGAATTGAACGTGAACTGAACGCGAACTGGACGTACCGGCGTGAACCCAACGTGGACTACCGCGCACATCGAGCGCGGCGTGCCTGCCAGGCCTAGCCGATAAGCGGTAAGTGCGTGTTAGAGTGCAGCTATGATCCGCTGTCCGTGGGGTGGGCCTCGGGCATCGCGTGTCGCCATGACGTGCGGTGCATATGGGGTCTGCACTTCCACTCGTCTTTGCTAGAATTTGACCTATGTCCAAGAGTACCGATCGCATCAATCTCACCAACCAGTTCCTGATCGCCATGCCCAACATGGCAGATCCGACTTTTTCAGGAACGGTGGTCTATCTTTGCGATCACAGCGAGCGCGGCGCACTCGGTCTGGTCATCAACCGGCCAACCGATATCGATCTCGAAGCGCTCTTCAATCGCATCGATCTGAAGCTCGAAATCGAGCCGCTGCTGCATGTTCCCGTCTACTTCGGCGGCCCGGTGCAAACCGAGCGCGGCTTCGTGCTGCATGACGCGGGGCAGGGCAGTTCGTACACGTCGTCGATGCAGGTGCCGGGCGGCCTCGAGATGACCACGTCGAAGGACGTGCTCGAAGCGGTCGCGAACGGCAAGGGCCCCGAGCGCTTTCTGCTCACGCTCGGCCATGCAGGCTGGGGCGCGGGCCAGCTCGAGGAAGAGATCTCCAAGAACGGCTGGCTCACGGTCGAGGCCGATCCGAAGATCGTCTTCGACGTGCCGGCCGAAGACCGTCTCGAAGCGGCGCTCGCGCTGCTCGGCGTGACACTGTCGATGCTCTCCGGCGAAGCAGGTCACGCATGACCGGTGCGCCCGAACGTGCAGCGACGCTGCTTGCGTTCGATTATGGCGAGAAACGCATTGGCGTCGCCGTCGGCAATTCCCTGACGAAAAGCGCGCGGCCGCTCGTGGTCGTGCAGAATCGCAACCGCGACTATCGCTTCGCCGAGCTCGGCAAGCTGATCGGCGAGTGGCAGCCCGACGCGCTCGTGGTCGGCCTGCCGACGCATCCCGACGGCACGCCCCACGCGATGACGCAGCAGGCCAAACGCTTCGGCAATCAGCTGAACGGGCGTTTCAACCTGCCGGTGAGCTGGGTGGACGAGCGCTACTCGTCGGTGCAGGCCGAAGCCGGCGTGCGCAGCGGCACCGCACGCGCCGATCTGCTCGATGCCGAAGCCGCCTGCATCATCCTTCAACAGTACTTCGAAGAAACCGCCACACGCGGCGAACCAAGCGGTGAGATGCGCCGTGAAATGTGCGGCGAAATGCGCGGTGGAATCAGCAGCGAAACCAGCAATGAGTGAGAACATGAGCGCCATCGATGCGGAGCGGCTCTATCGTGCCGTACTCGAACAGATTCGCGCGGCTTACGGCGACGCGTTCCTTCGTCCCGACGAGCCCGGCGGTGCGGTGCTGGCCGGCATATACAGCGGCGGCGCGTGGCTTGCCGAGCGTCTTGCGCGCGATCTGAACGTGCCGGCTTTCGGCGTGGTCAACGTCGCGTTGCATCGCGACGACTACGCGAAGAAGGGCCTGCATACGCAGGCGAGCCCGACGTCGCTGCCCTTCGATGTGAATAACCATCGCATTCTGCTCGTCGACGACGTGCTGTACACGGGCCGCACGATTCGCGCCGCGATCAACGAACTGTACGACTATGGCCGGCCTGCCGCGGTCGAGCTCGCGGTGCTCGCGGACCGCGGCGGACGCGAACTGCCGGTCGCGGCGACCTTTGTGGGCGGCACGGTCGATGTGCCGGCCGATGCGACGCTCGTGCTCGCGCGCCACGGCGACGAAGGCGCACAGCATTTCACGTTTCATACCGAAGCGCGTGCCGACTGAGCACGCCTCACTGCGTCCCTTGCATGCAGGCGTATCACCAGTTTGATCCAGGACCACGATGAACAAGCCTAACCCGGTCGCACAGCACGCGACCCAGGATTCAACGCAGCAGGATTCGACCCAGCGCGCCGCCGAGGCGCGGCACTTTCGCTACGGTTTCCTGAAGGGCAATCCGCAGCTGACGAAAAACGGCGAGCTCAAGCATCTGCTGACAATCGAAGGCTTGCCGCGCTCGATCGTCACGCACATTCTCGATACGGCCGAGCAGTTCGTCAGCGTGACGGACCGCGAAGTGAAGAAGGTGCCGCTGCTGCGCGGCAAGTCGGTGTTCAATCTGTTCTTCGAGAACTCGACGCGCACGCGTACGACGTTCGAGATTGCGGCGAAGCGTCTGTCGGCCGACGTGATCAATCTGAACATCAACGCTTCGTCGACGAGCAAGGGCGAATCGCTGCTCGACACGATCAATAATCTGTCGGCCATGCACGCCGATATGTTCGTCGTACGGCACGCGTCGAGCGGTGCGCCGTATCTGATCGCCGAGCACTGCGCGCCGCACGTGCATGTGATCAATGCCGGCGATGGGCGTCATGCGCACCCGACGCAGGGTCTGCTCGACATGTACACGATCCGCCATTACAAGCGCGATTTCACGAATCTGCGCGTGGCGATTGTCGGCGACATTCTGCATTCGCGCGTGGCGCGCTCCGATATTCATGCGCTGACCACGCTCGGCGTGCCCGAAGTGCGCGCGATCGGCCCGCGCACGTTGCTGCCGGGCGGACTCGAGCAGATGGGCGTGCGCGTGTTCCACAACCTCGACGAAGGCCTCAAGGACGTCGACGTGATCATCATGCTGCGTCTGCAGAACGAGCGGATGAGCGGGGCGCTGCTGCCTTCGGCACAGGAGTACTTCAAGAGCTGGGGCCTGACGCCCGAGCGGCTCGCGCTGGCGAAGCCCGACGCGATCGTGATGCACCCGGGGCCGATGAATCGCGGCGTCGAGATCGATTCGCAGGTCGCGGACGGGCCGCAATCGGTGATTCTGAATCAGGTGACGTTTGGCATCGCGGTGCGGATGGCGGTGATGGGCATCGTCGCCGGAAATAACGACTGACCGCGACGCTTCGCTGCTACGAGCAGTTGCAAGGACCGGAACGACTGATTGCACGCGCAACGATCAGGCCGGCATCGAGCAGGCATCGGGCAGCACCGAACCTCGAGCATCGCAAAAGACAACGCACAAGAAAGGCAGCACATGAAGATTCACATCCAGGGCGGCACGCTGATCGATCCGGTAGCGGGCACCGAACAGCAGCAGGACGTGTTTATCGCGGCCGGCAAGATCGTCGCGCTTGGCCGCGCACCGGAAGAATTTCACGCGGCGAAGACGGTCGATGCGCGCGGCCTGATGGTTGCGCCGGGTCTCGTCGACCTGGCCGCGCGCCTGCGCGAACCGGGCTACGAGCACAAGGCGACGCTCGAGTCCGAAATGGCCGCGGCGCTCGCGGGCGGCGTGACGACACTCGTGTGCCCGCCCGACACGGACCCGGTGCTCGACGAACCGGGCCTCGTCGAAATGCTGAAATTTCGCGCGCGCAATCTGAACCAGGCGCATGTGTATCCGCTCGGCGCGCTGACGGTGGGCCTCAAGGGGCAGGTCATCACCGAGATGGTCGAATTGACCGAGGCGGGCTGCATCGGTTTTTCGCAGGCCGACGTGCCGGTCGTCGATACGCAGGTGTTGCTGCGCGCGCTGCAGTATGCGAGCACGTATGGCTTTACCGTGTGGCTGCGTCCGCAGGACGCGTATCTCGCGAAGGGCGGCGTCGCTGCGAGCGGTGCGCTCGCTTCGCGGCTCGGTTTGTCGGGCGTGCCGGTTTCGGCGGAAACGATCGCGCTGCATACGATTTTCGAGCTTGTGCGCGTGACGGGGGCGCGTGTGCATCTGTCGCATCTGTCGTCGGCGGCGGGCATCGCGCTGATGCGCGCGGCGAAGGCCGAAGGTTTGCCGGTTACCTGCGATGTGACGGTCAACCATGTGCATCTGATCGACGTCGATATCGGTTACTTCGATGCGCAGTTCCGTCTCGATCCGCCGCTGCGTTCGCAGCGCGATCGCGAGGCGATTCGCGCGGGCCTCGCCGACGGGACGATCGATGCGATCTGCTCGGACCACACGCCCGTCGACGACGACGAAAAGCTGTTGCCGTTTGCCGAGGCGACGCCGGGCGCGACCGGCCTCGAGCTGCTGCTGTCGCTGACGGTGAAGTGGGCCAGCGAGGCGGGCGTGCCGCTCGCGAAGGCGATCAACTGCATCACCGCGGCGCCAGCCGGCGTATTGAAGCTCGCCGCGGGCCGCATCGAAACGGGCCTGCCCGCGGACCTGTGCATTTTCGAGCGCAATGCGCACTGGCGCATCGAGCCGCGCGCGCTGAAGAGCCAGGGACATAACACGCCGTTTCTCGGTTACGAACTGCCGGCGCGCGTACGGGCGACCGTGGTGTCCGGGCAACTGGCATTCGAGCAGCGCTAACGCCAGGCTGACGATGCACACGGAACCTTCACGATGAAACTCGCGCTTCGCAAGTTACGACTCGTTGCTCATCTGCTGTACGGCATGTGGGTTGTCGCCACCCGCTTTTCGCGCGTTACGCCGCAACAGCGCTTCGAACTGAACCGCGCATGGTCGCTGCGATTCCTGCAGCTCGCGGGCATGCGGCTCGTCGTGCACAACGACGCAGCGCGCATTGATGAAGGCGCGTTAGTGGTCAGCAACCATATTTCGTGGATCGACATCTATGTGATCAACGCATGGCGGCCGACGCGTTTCGTGTCGAAGGCGGAAGTGCGCAAGTGGCCCGTGGTCGGCTGGCTCGCGTTCAAGCTCGACACGGTGTTCCTGCAACGCGAAAAGCGCAGCGACGCGAAGCGGATCATGCATGAGCTTGCCGATCATCTGATTGCAGGCCACGCGATCTGTGTGTTCCCCGAAGGCACGACGACCGACGGACGCGAACTGCTGCCGTTCCATTCGAACCTGTTCCAGGCGGCGGTGTCCGCATCGAGGCCGGTGCAGCCGATCTGCATTTACTACGAAGATGCGCATGGCAACCAGTCGACGGCGCCAGCGTATATCGACGACATGTCGCTTGGCGAGTCGATGCATGCGCTGCTGTGCGGCGCGCCGTTGACCGCGCACGTCTACGTTTGCGATGCGCTCGCGCCGGGTGCCGAGCGGCGCGTGCTGGCGGCCGAGGCGCAGGCGGCGGTCGAAGCGGCGCTCGAGCGGCTGCGGCCGGCTGGTTCGCGGGTGCGCGAGGCATCGCGTGCACAGCCGGTGCAGCAGGCGCAGAGCGTCGATCGCGACGACGTGTCGAACGCGGGCGACGTGCCGACAACGAACGGACCGCTCGCGCAGTAAAAGTAAAAGCAACCCGGCGGGCGGGTGCACGCGGAAATATCTACGTGCCGGATCGACCTGCCTGGTCTACCGGCTGAGCACCTTCGCGAGACCGAACGTCTCGCGAACACCGGTGTCAGATCACACAGCAGGCCGTTCCGGTCGATTACACTTCGTCGATGTTTACCAATCCCGATTTCTTCCTCTGGAATTTTTTCGCCAGCATTGGCGATGCGGCGTTCACGCTGCCGATCGCGCTCGTCTGCGCGATCTGGCTGTGGTTCTCGGCGCGCCGGCAAGCGGCGCACTGGATCGCGCTGCTCGCGGTCGGCATGGCGGCGGTCGGCGCGACGAAAATTCTGTATGCGGGCTGCGGCATTCAGATTCCGGCGCTGAATTTTCGCGTGATCAGCGGGCATACCACGCTGTCGAGCGCGGTCTGGGCTGTCGCGATGGCGCTGCTGTGCCGGTGTGTGGGCGTCCGTGCGCGCTATGGCGTGATGCTCGGACTGCTGATCGGCGCGCTGACGGCCGTGGCGCGCGTGTTCGACGAAGCGCATTCGATCACCGAAGTGATCGCCGGCTGGGTCGTCGGCGGCGCGCTGGCGGTGCTGTTCGTGCGCAACTTCGTGCACTCGGGCGTGAGGCTCGTCAAGCCGCGCTATGCGGCGCTGGGGCTGTTGCTGGTGGCGTCCGTCGCATATGGGCGGCATGCGCCGATCCAGCAGATGATCGAGATGTATTCGCCGGGGGTGTGCGCGAAGTTTTTTCCGAGCCTGGTCGACGAGATGAAGGACAAGCTTTAGCGCGGGCTCGACGCGTATCTAAGACGTATTCGCGACGCGCCGCCGACGCTTATTCGGCGTCGGCCGAAGCGCGGCAGCCCGAGCAATCCATCTGTGTGACCGTACGGCCGGCCGGCTCGCGCGTGAGCCTCACCGCGGACAGCTGATTGCCCCAAACGCAGCCGGAATCGAGCCCGATCACGTTGTCGCGTACCATCAGACCGAGCGCGGCCCAATGGCCGAATACGACCGTGACGTCGGCCGTGCGCCGCGACGGTACATCGAACCATGGCATAAAGCCCGGCGGCGCCGAATCGAGGCCGCCGCTCGACGTGAAATCCATGGCGCCGTCTGCGTTGCAAAAGCGCATGCGCGTGAGCGCGGTGCAGGTCAGGCGCAGACGATCGATGCCCTTGAGGCTCGGCTTCCAGCGATTCGGCTCGTTGCCGTAGAGACCCGCGAGCGTTTCTTTCCAGTTCGGTGCGCGCAGTGCGCGCTGCAGTTCGTCGGCGAGTTCGAGCGTGAGCGTGGTGTCCCACTGCGGCGGAATGCCCGCGTGCACGAGCAGCATGCCTTCGTCGAAGTGCGCGATCGGGCGATGGCGGACCCAGTCGAGCAGGTCTTGCGCATCGGGCGCGGACAGGATGTCGTCGAGCGTATCGCCTTTCTTCGACTTGCGAATGCCGGCGGAGACCGATAGCAGATGCAGGTCGTGGTTGCCGAGCACGGTGACTGCGCGGTCGCCGAGCGCGATCAGTTCGCGCAGCGTGGCGAGCGAGCCGGGGCCGCGGTTCACGATATCGCCGGCGAACCACAGCGGGGTGTCGTCGGAGGGGGCGGCTTTTGCGAGCAGCCGCCGGAATTCGGTGTGGCAGCCTTGCAGGTCGCCGAAGGCGAGCGGAGCAGGCCTCGTGGAAGTGGTCATGTCGAGTGTGTTCGGTGAGCGTTGCGGCGGTCGTTTCGTGGCGGAAAAGCACCGGCGCATAGGCGGATGCGGCTTGGGCCTTCGTGCCGATGTGGCCGCCTGCGTCGTGCGGGCCGTGCGGTGTCTTGCGATGCGCGCTTTGTGGAATGCCTCGCGACGCAACCGGCGGCACGATCGTACGGGCGGCCTCGGCGCCGACTGCACAATATCGCGTGACATAATAGCTGGTTTTAAGAGGGTGCCATAAGCAGGTGCGTGGAGCGGCCGGACAGGCGGCTTCATGAGGCGGCGATACAAATGGCGCCGCAGCAGATACGTGGTCGGGACCAGACTTACGCGCCGCGCGTTCCACCGGTTGGCTGTGCAGCCTGCATAAGCTGCCCTGCGTGGGACCGGAATAAGCGCTGAAGCGCCAAGGGGGAAAAGCATGATCATCGTGACCGGCGGGGCGGGCTTTATCGGCGCCAATTTCGTGCTGGACTGGCTGCGCGAGGGCGACGAGCCGATCGTCAACGTCGACAAGCTGACGTATGCCGGCAATGCCGAAACGCTTGCGCCGCTCGCTGGCGACGCGCGGCATATCTTCTGTCAGGTCGACATCTGCGACCGCGCGGCCATCGATACGCTGTTCGCCACGCATCGGCCGCGCGCGATCCTGCATTTCGCGGCGGAGAGCCACGTCGACCGGTCGATCAACGGGCCGGGCGAGTTCGTACAAACGAATGTGGTCGGCACCTTCACGCTGCTCGAAGCGGCGCGCGCGTACTGGAACGGCCTGGCCGGTGACGAGAAGTCCGCATTCCGTTTCCTGCATGTCTCGACCGACGAGGTATTCGGTTCGCTGAACCCCACCGATCCGGCTTTCAACGAGCATACGCCGTACGCGCCGAACAGCCCGTATTCGGCGAGCAAGGCTGCATCGGACCATTTCGTGCGCGCATACCACCACACCTACGGCCTGCCGACGCTCACGACGAACTGCTCGAACAACTACGGCCCGTATCAGTTTCCCGAGAAGCTGATTCCGCTCACGATCATCAATGCGCTGGCGGGCAAGAAGCTGCCCGTGTATGGCGACGGCAGGAATGTGCGCGACTGGCTCTACGTCACCGATCATTGCGCGGCGATTCGCACGGTGCTGCAAAGAGGCGTGCCGGGCGGGACATACAACATCGGCGGCTGGAACGAGCAGGCGAATATCGACGTCGTGCATACGCTGTGTCGTACGCTCGACGCGTTGCGGCCGTCGGCGTCGGGTGCGTCGTACGCGGCGCAGATCGAATTCGTGAAGGACCGGCCCGGCCACGACCGTCGTTATGCGATCGACGCGACGCTGATCGAGCGCGAACTCGGCTGGCGGCCCGCGGAAACGTTTGACACCGGCATCCGGAAGACGGTGCTCTGGTATCTCGAGCATCCGGAGTGGATTGCCGGCGTCACGAGCGGCAGCTATCGTCACTGGATGGAAACGCACTACGCGGGAACCGCCTAAAAAAGGAACGCGGATGGCACGGAAGGGAATTATTCTCGCGGGCGGTTCGGGCACACGGCTATACCCGATCACGCACGCGATTTCGAAGCAGCTGCTGCCGGTGTACGACAAGCCGATGATCTACTACCCGCTGTCGACGCTGATGCTGGCCGGCATACGCGAGGTGCTGATCATCTCGACGCCGCAGGATACGCCGCGCTTCGAGGCGATGCTGGGCGACGGCAGCCGCTGGGGGATGTCGCTGCAATACGCGGTGCAGCCGTCGCCGGATGGCCTTGCGCAGGCGTTTGTGATCGGCCGCGAATTTATCGGCGGCGACCCTTGCGCGCTGATTCTCGGCGACAACATTTTTCATGGCCACGACCTTGCGCGGCAACTGCGCGAAGCGAATGACCGCACTGATTGCGCGACTGTGTTTGCGTATCACGTGAACGATCCGCAGCGTTATGGCGTGGTCGAGTTCGATGACACCATGCGCGCGGTGTCGATCGAGGAAAAGCCGGCCGAACCGCGTTCGTCGTATGCGGTGACGGGGCTTTATTTTTACGACCGGCACGTCTGCGATATCGCGGCCGAAATCAAGCCGTCGGCGCGCGGCGAGTATGAGATTACCGACGTCAACACGCGCTACCTCGAAGCGGGCAAGTTGCAGGTCGAGATCATGGGGCGCGGCTATGCGTGGCTCGATACGGGTACGCACGATTCGCTGATCGATGCGGCGACGTTTATCGCGACGCTGCAAAAGCGCCAGGGACTCGTGGTGGCGTGCCCGGAAGAGATCGCTTACCGGTATGGATGGATCGACGCGGACCAGGTGTTGAAGCTTGCAGAGCCGCTCGCGAAGAACGATTACGGGCGGTACCTGAAAAACATTCTGACGGACAAGGTGGTATGGCAATTACGGTGACGGCAACTGCGCTGCCTGAGGTCAAGCTCATCGAGCCCAAGGTGTTCGGCGATGCGCGTGGATTCTTTCTCGAGAGTTTCAATGAGCGGGAGTTCGCGCAGAAGGTGGGCGTGGATGCCCGCTTTGTTCAGGACAACCATTCGCGGTCGGCCAGGGGTGTGCTGCGTGGCATGCATTATCAGATTCAGCATGCGCAGGGGAAGCTGGTGCGGGTGGTGGCGGGGGAAGTGTTCGATGCTGTGGTCGATGTGCGCAAGCGTTCGCCGAACTTCGGGAAGTGGGTGGGGTTCAGGCTGAGTGCGGAGAACCATCGGCAGTTGTGGGTGCCGGAAGGGTTTGCGCATGGGTTTCTCGTGCTGTCGGAGACGGCGGATTTTCTGTATAAGACGACCGATTACTGGTATCCGGAGCATGAGCGGTGTCTGGCGTGGGATGATCCGCAGGTGGGAGTTCAGTGGCCGATTGAGGGGGAGCCGGTGATGGCGGAGAAGGATAAAGCCGGTAAGCCTCTCGCCGATGCGGAAACCTACATCTGAGTCAAGAGGCGTACATGGCTCACACCAACGAACCAATCATCCTTGTCACGGGTGCGACCGGCCAGGTGGGCTTCGAACTACTAAAGAGCCTGCAAGGTCTCGGGCGCATTGTCGCGCCCGACCGGAAAACGCTAAACCTCGCGGATTCGGACCAAATCCGTGCGGTGGTGAGCGAGATGAAGCCTGCACTTGTTGTGAATCCCGCCGCATACACGGCTGTGGATCAAGCGGAAAGCGACAGGGAGACTGCCGCGCGGATCAACAGCGAGGCGCCGCGCATTCTCGCGGAGGAGGCACGGCGTATCGGGGCTGCACTCATCCATTACTCGACCGACTACGTATTCGACGGTGCAAAGAACGTCCCATACGATGAAACAGACGCTACGAATCCGCTGAACGTGTACGGGCAATCCAAGCTCGACGGCGAACGTGCAATCCAGGCAGTTGGTGGCCGATATCTGATTTTTCGCACCAGTTGGGTCTATGGCACACGAGGGCGCAATTTCCTGCGCACGATGCTGCGCCTCGCGCGTGACCGGTCGGAGTTAAGCATCGTCGGCGATCAGTTCGGAGCACCTACATGGTCCACCACGATTGCAGCAATCACAGCACACGTCGCCGCGATCGGGATGGTCGAGCACAGCGATGACGATGCGTGGTGGGAGCAACGGTCGGGAATTTATCACCTCACCTCGTCTGGCGCGACATCATGGGCGGCCTTTGCCGAGGCAATATTCAAGTTTGCTGCAGTTGATCCGCGTCCGTCGGTTAAGGCAATCGGGTCGGACGAGTATCCCGCGCAAGCCAGGCGTCCCAAGAGCTCACGCATGTCAAACGACAAGCTCACGAAGGCATTCGGCATCCGGCCGCCTTCATGGGAAGAAGCCCTGCGTCTATGCATCGCAGAATGTGGGCAATTGCGCTGAGGCGAAGTTTCAAGCCCCAGCTGATGGTGCTGCCGTAAGGTTAACCCTCTGACGCTTCGCATGGATGAAGCGAGCGGTCAGATATAATTGCGAGATTATTTTAGTTTTTTCCCGCTTTTGCGATCGTAAGATCGTTAGGCCTTTTAAACGGAGATGGAATTGACGAGCGCAGTTGTTACTGGCATGACTGGGCAGGATGGAGCATATCTTACTCAACTGCTTCTGGATCGCGGATACACCGTGTACGGCGCGTATCGTCGCACCAGTTCTGTCAATTTCTGGCGGCTGGAGGAGTTGGGCATTCTGAATCATCCCAACCTTCATCTGATCGAACATGACCTGACCGACCTCGGATCGACGGTGCGGTTGCTCAGCAAAGCCAGACCTCGCGAAATCTATAACCTGGCAGCGCAAAGCTTCGTGGGCGTTTCGTTTGATCAGCCGGTGACGACTGGTGAAATCACTGGCATCGGTGCAGTCAATCTGCTCGAAGGCATTCGTGTTGTAGACCGCTCGATTCGTTACTACCAGGCCTCGACATCCGAGATGTTCGGGAAAGTTCAAGCGGTTCCCCAGAAGGAAGACACGCCTTTCTATCCGCGCAGCCCGTACGGTGTGGCGAAGCTGTATGCACACTGGATGACGGTGAACTACCGCGAGTCTTACGACATGTTTGGCTGCAGCGGCATTCTGTTTAACCATGAGTCTCCGTTGCGTGGCCGGGAATTCGTTACTCGCAAGATCACCGACTCCGTCGCGAAAATCGCGCTAGGCCAGTTGGACGTGCTCGAGCTGGGCAATCTCGACGCCAAGCGTGACTGGGGTTTCGCCAAAGAATACGTCGAGGGAATGTGGCTGATGTTGCAGGCCAACGAGCCCGACACGTATGTGTTGGCGACCAACCGCACGGAGACCGTCCGGGACTTCGTTACGATGGCCTTCAAGGCAGCCGGTACGGAAATTCAGTGGCGAGGCGCCGATGAGCATGAGCAAGGCCTCGATGCCAAGAGCGGTAAGACGCTCGTTCGCGTCAACCCGCGGTTCTATCGTCCCGCGGAAGTCGATTTGCTCATTGGCGACGCCACCAAAGCAAGAGACAAGCTCGGATGGGTGCCGAAGACCTCGCTAGAAGACCTCTGTCTGATGATGGTGGAGGCGGATATGCGGAGAAATAAAGTTGGTCTCTCGTACTAAGGAAAGAAAGCCTTTCGCGGTCGTCACCGGTGTCCGCGGCTTCACAGGCGCATATGTTCTTCGGGAACTACGGGGAGCGGGTTACCAGGTACTTGGAACCGGCCTCGATGCTGGCGGAGAGAATGAGCGGGCGCTCGACATAACATCGCTCGAACAGTGTCGTCAGATCATTGATGAGACTCGCCCGACGCACATCGTGCATCTCGCCGCTAGCAGTTTCGTAGCCGATGACGATGCGCTCGACATGTATCGCATCAACGTGCTTGGTACGATCAATCTGCTTCAGGCATGTACCGATAGCGGCCACGTGCCCGAGAAGATCCTCATTGCCAGTAGCGCCAACGTCTACGGAAATAATACTGCGGGCGTTATCGAAGAGGAGTGTGTCCCTGCGCCGGTAAGTCACTACGGCGCCAGTAAGCTCGCGATGGAGCACCTGGTTCGGACCTGGTTCGACCGTCTTCCTATCGTGGTGACCCGGCCGTTCAACTACACGGGATGTGGCCAATCTGCGCGGTTTCTTGTGCCGAAGATCGTCTCGTACTTCGTAGACAAGAAGCCCTATATCGAATTGGGCAATCTGGATGTCGCGCGAGACTTCTCGGACGTGCGTACCGTGGCGAGCATTTATCGCGCACTTCTCGAGGCAGAGGTAGCGGGAGAAATCGTGAACGTTTGTAGCGAACGTCCGTATTCGCTACAAGAAGTTGTGGAGATGGTCCGTCGCGTGTCCGGTCACGACCTCGAAGTCCGAGTCAATCCGTCGTTTGTCAGGGCAAACGAAGTTAATGTGCTTGTTGGTTCGGCAGCAAAGCTTCGCCGCTTCGTGCCCGATCTGCCGCCCATACCGTTTTTCGAGACCATCAACTGGATGGTCGCCGAGGGCTTGGCGCCAAGCCGTCGCGGCAGCAGAGCGGCAAATTCGCCCGCTACATCCGCGTGAGCAGCACAATCTACAGGCTCTCGAAGCGCTGAAAAATTTTATTATTGGACAGCGATTAACGATCCAAGACGACGATTTGTCCGAATAGGCGAAGCATGATAAATTCCTCGCGTTGAGGAGGGCACTCCGGTGCATAACTTTTAATGGACAGTCGAATGTCTGAGGTTTCTAACGCAGTTAGCCCGGAGAGTCAGTCGGCATTCTTCGCGGGCAAGAAGGTCTGGATTACCGGCCATCGTGGCATGCTCGGCTCAGCGATGGTTCGTAGTTTTTCGAACGAGCGCGCAGAGCTTCTTCTTACGTCGCGTCAAGAACTCGATCTGTGTAACCAGCACGCGGTTTTCGAGTGGGTCGAACGTAACCGACCAGAGTTGATCTTTCACATCGGCGCAAAAGTTGGCGGGATTCACGCAAACGCTACGTTGCCGGCAGACTTCCTGTACGACAACATCATGGTGCAGACGAACGTCATCAACGCCGCGCATCGATTTGGCGTTAAACGGATGGTGTTCGTAGCTTCCAACTGCACTTATCCGACGAAAGCAGAGCAACCCATCAAAGAGGATGCGCTGCTAACAGGCCCGCTCGACAACAACATTCGAGCCTATGCAGTGAGCAAGATTGCAGGCATCGAGATGTGCCGTGCGTATCGGAAACAGTACGGCAGCGATTTTGTTGCCGTTATTCCGCCGAATTTGTATGGGCCTGGCGACAACTACCATCCTCAGCATAGCCATGTAGTCGCCGGTATTCTTCGACGTACGCACGAAGCGAAGCTCGCAGGAAAGTCGGAGTTTGTTGTTTGGGGCGACGGTACCCCGCGCCGTGAGATCCTGCACGTCGACGATCTCGCAAAGGCAATGAAGACAGTTATGGCATCGGATACGAAACATGACTTGTTCAATGTTGGTCCCGGTTATGACCATTCGATCGCAGAGCTGGCAACGATGATCGCGAAGGTTGTTGGGTTCGAAGGCAAGATTGTGTATGACACAACCAAGCCGAACGGCACGATGGCAAAGCTTCTCGACAGTTCCCGTATTCGTGAAATCGGCTGGCAACCAAAAGTCGAAGAGATGGCAGGCCTTAAGACCTCTTACGAAGATCTGCTGAGGCTTCTGGAGTCGCCTGAGGCCGGCGGCCGTCTGTAGCGCTGTTCGGTGCCGCCCCTTGCGCGGTGTAGTTCAATTCTCCCTCAAGACGGTTGCGGGCTGATGATCGGCCGACGCAACCGTTTCGTATTTGTTTGCGTGGAAAGTGATCCGGCATGAATGAAAGCCTTGCCAGTAGTTTCTCGTTGCCCAGCGGGTTCGTCGGTCGGTTTGCGGTCGTCAAACTTTGGCCGGAATTGAAGACCGCCGAGGATGAATGCATCGCGAGAATTAAACTTGCTGCCTCCGCGTTAGGCTTGGAGTGCGTCGAAGTTCATGCAGACGGGCGATACATTGATCGTCCGGAGACGGCCGTCAGCAAGAAGGACGTCGACTTTGTTCTCCATCTTCACTACGACACGCCAAAGTTCTACGACGTCTTTTCGTTTGTTGCCCTTTGGAATCCGTTGCAGTTTTATCATCAATGGGGCTACGAACGCACGTCACGCAACCTGCTTTCTCACGATGACTTCGTGAGTTGCAGTTCTGTCGCAGCCGATGATCATGTGGCGCGTATGGTGCGCGGTGCGAAGACGCACTTGCCTGCGAAGTTTCATCTCTACCATTCGATCGCCGATATCGTGCATCCGCCTTCGCTAGGCGACGGCAAGCTCTTCTACGTTGGAATTAACTGGGAGGCAGTCAATGGTGGGAAGTCGCGCCATCAGGACGTTCTGAGAGAACTTGACCAGACTGGAATGTTGCGCATCTACGGCCCAGAGATTTTTCTGAAGGTGAAGGTTTGGGCCGGCTACCAGAGCTACGTGAAAGAGATTCCGTTCGACGGCGTCTCCATGATCGAGGAGATTTCGCGTGCGGGGATCGCGCTAGTCCTATCGTCACAGGCGCATAAGGCATCTGAACTGATGTCGAACAGATTGTTCGAGAGTGTGGCGGCGGGTGCGCTGGTAATTTGCGATGAAAACCGCTTTGCATCGCGCTTTTTCGGCGATTCGCTGCTTTACATCGATACGCGTGCTCCGGTCGCGACTATCGTTGAGGACATCCGAAAGCATATCGAATGGGCGAAAGCCAACCCGGCCGCCGCGCTTGCGAAAATAGCAAAAGCTCAGCAGATTTTTCGGGAGAAGTTCACGCTCGTGCGCAATCTGAGCGCGCTCTACCTTGGTTTGCCAGCTCGTCAGCAGGAATTGCGGGTTCGAATGGGGTTGGGTGAAGGTAACTCGAAGGGGCTTCGCGTCGGGCTATATCTGCTGATGCCGGCGTTTTCGGATGACGTTCTGGATGCTCACATCGCAAGTGTGGATGCTCAGGAATACGACAATTTTGCCCCTGTGCTTGTGATTGATCGTCGCGCCATTGAACTCAATGGCCAAGCCATTGCTGCAGCTGTGAGCAATCGGGCTCGGGAGATTGAGGTCTTGACGGTCGACTTCTTCGATCATGGCCCGATGGGCGAAGTGTCTGAAGAGCGCAACCTTGGCGCGGTGCTGCACGACATTTTGCCAGTTGCGAAGTCATTTGATGCCGTTACCTTCGTAGGGCCGAACGAGGCGCTTTTTGGCAACCACCTTAATGTTCTCGCTGCGAGCATGCTTTCGGATTCGCGCCGACATTGCGTTGCGTCCGCAACTATCGTCGAAAATGGTGACGCGCCGGTGCACGGCATCTCGGAGCATATTGAATTCGGCTATTTTCTGCCTGATGCGCCCATCGGTTTGGGGCGCTTCATGTTCCGCACCTCGAGCATCGCTAGCGACATTGGGATAGCGCTACCTCATCTCCACCGCAAGGCACTCGCGGCACTTGTCGGTAGTAGCGAAATTCACCAGGAAATTCCGTCGACGGTAGTGATCGATGCAGCAAATGGCTATCCATCGGGCAAATGGGATGAGGCGATGGAGAACGAGGTCATAGCGGACTTCTGCCCGGAAGTTTTTAAGATATACACGGGCCACGTTGCGAAGTTGCCTTCGCTTGCGCCTCGCCCCGCTCCGGTGACGGCTCCCCCGCCTTATTCGCGACTGAGCAAGCGCTGGATCGTTTATCAGCTTACGGCGCTGCGCGAGAAGGGGGTGCTTTCCCGCATGGACCACCTGAAAAAAAGACTTCGACGGTCGTCTCCCGACAAGACCGCCTAGGTTCTACTCGAACAGCTTTGGGTATGTAGCGATCATGAATCCTCATGCGGAAAAACCGACTTCACCCGTTGCACTCTGGCGTGGCATGTGGAGAAATCGTCATCTCATCCTTCAAATGACTCGCCGTGATGTTATCGGCCGATATCGCGGGTCAGTGATGGGGGTGTTATGGTCATTCTTCAATCCCTTGTTCTTATTGACCACATATACGTTCGTTTTTTCGGTTGTGTTCAAAGCGAGATGGAACGGGTCAGTACCGCAAAGCAAGAGTGAATTTGCCATTCTGCTCTTTATGGGCATGATCGTGCATACGTTGTTTGCTGAAACACTGAGCCGCGCGCCGACACTAATTGTCAGTAACGTCAGCTATGTAAAGAAGATCGTCTTCCCTTTGGAAATTTTGCCGGTGGTTGCGCTTGGCGTTGCATTGTTTCACGCACTAGTCAGCGTTGTGGTGCTCGGCGCGTTTGTAGTGATTGCGAGCGGACATATTTCATGGACCATGATCTTTTTGCCGGTGATTTTGCTACCGCTGATGGTCTTGACGCTTGGTGTTGCGTGGGCCTTGGCTTCCTTGGGCGTGTTCTTACGCGACGTGGCTCAACCAATTGGGCTGCTCATGACTGTGCTGCTTTTTGCGTCGCCGGTGTTCTACCCGCTTAGCGCATTGCCCGCTGTCGTTCGTCCGTGGTTGTGGCTTAACCCGTTGACTTTCGTTATCGAGCAGGCACGCGCTGTGTTCATCTACGGTCAGTTGCCTGATTGGGGTGGACTGGGAATTTATTGCGTCGTTGCTGTGATAATTGCTTGGGTAGGTTACGCGTGGTTTCAGAAAACGCGGAAGGGGTTCGCTAATGTCCTTTGATACGGTGATCACCGTTGACGACGTGTCGAAGCGTTTCGAAATTTACGAGCACCCTCGCGATCAGCTGAAGCAGTTCCTCTTGCCGCGAATGCAGCGGTTGATGGGCCGCGCGCCGCACCAATACTTCAAAGAATTTTGGGCTTTGCGGAACGTCTCCTTGACGATCGGAAGGGGCGAGTCGTTCGGTATCGTCGGGTTAAACGGTAGCGGCAAAAGTACGCTGTTGCAGATGATCGCCGGAACGTTGACCCCTACGTTAGGCAAAATCACGACCGAAGGACGTGTCGCGGCACTTCTTGAACTCGGTTCCGGTTTTAATCCCGAGTTCTCTGGACGCGAAAATGTCTACATGAACGGAGCTCTTCTCGGCTTTAGTCGCGAGCAAGTTGCCGAGAGAATGGAGTCGATTCAATCGTTTGCCGATATAGGCGATCACTTTGATCGTCCTCTGCTGACCTATTCCAGCGGTATGCAGATGAGGGTGGCGTTTGCTGTTGCGACGGCGTTCGATCCGGACATTCTAATTATTGACGAAGCATTGGCCGTTGGAGACGCGTATTTTCAGCAAAAATGCTTTCACCGGATGGAGCGTTTCAAGGAACGCGGTGGAACGCTGCTTTTTGTGTCCCACGATGCGAATACCGTCAAACACTTATGCGATCGGGCGGTTTTGATTAGCCACGGCAAGGTAGTGACAACGGGCGCTCCGAAATCGGTAATCGACCTTTATCATGGGTTGATTGCACGGAAGAACGATCAAAGCGGCGGGGAAGTGCAGGTGCTTCAATCCGAGCAGCTCGCGCTGCCGCAAGACAGCGGATTTACGTGGGACGCCGAAGCCAAATGGACAAAAGCGACGACTACGACGTCGAACAAACAGGCAGAACTCGTTGACGTAAAGCTGCTTGATGAAACTGGCGCCGAAGTGACGCACATTGAAAGTGAATCTGAGCTTACGGTTCAATACGTGGTTCGGTTGCTCAAGGACTTCGAGCGTCCCGCATTCGGATTGATCATTCGGGATAGGGTCGGCCGATCGATCTTCGAGACGAGTACCTACGCAATGCGGTTGGAAGAACGTCCCATCGCTTCGGGTAGCCTCGTGAAGGTACGGTTCCAGCTAGAGTTCAACCTCCGCGTGGGACATTACTCGTTTTCGGTCGGCGTTGCCAACAAAGGTTTTGCTCGCAGCGAATTTGAGGAGCGCACGTTGTTGATGCATGACGTTGAACAAATAGAAGTGCTTGAATCCAGCGATGCAGCTTTTTACGGGGGGATTTTCAATATGCGACCGAAAGTCGTCGTTCAGGTTGTGGAGTGAGGATGAGCAGATTTATGCGATGGCTTCGCTCCGGAAAGGAATTGTATTTCCTTGTGACGCGCCAGAACGAGGCCATCGAACGCCTCGCGGCGTCGTTGGCTGATCATTCAAAGCAATTGGCTCTCCAGGCAGAATTGCTCGGGCGTCAGTCTGAGTTACTGGATTTTCAAGGGAAGCAGATAGAGAAGCAACTGCAACAGCTGAACGTTGAGACAAATCGATCTGCGCATGTCGCAGCTGTGCTCGAAAGTGTTAGACAAGGCCAGGCGGACACGGCGCATCTTCTTACTCATTCCAGAGAGGAAGGATTGACTGCGGCGCAACTCGCCAAACTTAATCCGCGGATGAGGCGTAATTTTCTGCCAAACGATTCGGCGGTTGCTCAGAAGCAGCTTATGGCGACGTGGGCCGCTCAGGCGGACAGGCTGTGCTATGTCGATTTTCTCGATAGCGGATTTCGCGTATTTTCGCAAAATGATGAAGACGGTGTTTTGCTGCGCATTTTTAGCGCGATTGGAGCGACTAATCGTTATGTGATCGAGATTGGAAGCAACTGCAGTGACTCCGATATTGGGCTTCCGGAGAATCTGTCGACTAACCTCATCGTAAATCACGCGTGGCATGGTGCGATCTTCGAAATTGATCCCACTGAGTGTGCACGGATGCGGTATTTTTTTGCCCGTGACTTTGCTACGAAGCACTTCCATGTGGATGGTGATGCTGGTCGTGACGGTTACTATTCGCCTGTTATCGTCGAAAAGGCCGTTTCTCCGGATGGCATCGATCGCACCCTGCTTGATGTTCACGACGAGAAAGAGCCTGATTTGATGATCATCGATATTGACGGTGGGGACTACGCAGTCGTGCAGGCGATGACGGAGGTCCGTCCACGGGTACTAGTGGTCGAATTCGAAAAGCGGTTCCGCGATCGCCATAGCGTCGTTCAGTTCGAAACGACGCAGTTCAGCAAGCGTTGGCCTCAATCTGGCGCGGCTAGCCTATTGGCCTGGAAGGAACTGTTAGCGTCGAAAGGTTACGTGCTTTGTACCATCGGTTCATGCGGTTTCAATGCGTTTTTCGTGCGTTCCGATGTCGCTGAAGGCAAGGTCTGCGAGTTGAGTCCGCGCGAAGCTTTTGACCGGCACCCAATTTTGTCGAAAGTCAGGGAGCCTTTTTGGCGGTCACCAGACGACACGTGGCAGGCAGTTTGACTCGCCTTGGCCGAAACAATTGCGGACAAACTGAAAGGTGAGGGGATGGCTCGTAGGCAAAAGAAAGCCACGAAGAAGCGGTGGCTTATCGAAGAACGACTGATCACAACTCTATCGAATAGATAGGACGTCCGTCGCGGTGGCTTTAAAGAGTGCGCCGACACAATGAACTCGCGACATCGGTCAGATCAGATGGCGGTTTTGTCCAAGTCTTAGGCAGCCGAAGCAGTATGTGGAAAGTTGATGTGGCGACGCCGATCGACCTAGGGGTTGACCATGCCGTGGTGAGGTGTTTTTATGATGCATATTTCGGCGGCGAATGCTCGAACTGCGACGTTGGCGATGGACTGGATGCTTGGCGAGGCACCTTTATGGCGTGCAGTGTTGAGCGAGTTAAATACCGCAAAGACATCCGCGAGCGAATAGTGTGGTCAAACGATGCGGCATGGTCAAACGGCGCAGCAAGTGACGCAAGGCCTTCGGTGATGTCCACACGATAGACACCTGTATGTCGACGATTTCCACGTAGTGTCCTGTTTAACAATTGGTGCTGACACGCTTCAGGTTTAGATATGACAAAGAACGCATCAAATGACGACCAAAGACTAATTCATGTGCAGGCAGAATTCGATTCGCTTGCCGATGAGTATCGGCACGTACATGAGAAAAATATCGCTGTCACCGGAGAAAGCCCGGAATATTTTTCGGAATACAAGATTGCGGATCTCGCGCAGTCTGTTAACGACCGCGCCTGTCAGAAGTTGCGCATACTTGATTTTGGAAGCGGGATTGGCAACTCTATTCCCTATTTTCGAAAATATTTCCCTGACAGTGAGCTAACTTGCGCCGACGTTTCTGCGCGAAGCATTGAGATAGCGCAAAGCAGATTTCCCGGTGCCGAGAATTACGTAAAAATTGACGAGGTAATTCCACTGCCGACGAATAGTTACGACATTATTTTCTCAGCATGTGTGTTTCATCATATACCACATGATCAACACACCTATTGGCTCGGAGAGCTCTCTCGTATCGCAAAGTCGAATGGCACGCTCGCGATATACGAGCACAATCCGCTAAACCCGTTGACCGTGCGCGCTGTGAATACATGCCCGCTAGACGTTAACGCGAAGCTGATCGTAGCGAAGCAGATGAAATCGACGATATTACAGAGTGGTTGGCGACAGGCGGAGGTTGCGTATAAGGTATTCTTCCCTTCTATGCTGGCTCGGATGCGGGGGCTCGAGCGACGTCTCGAATGGTTGGCGTTCGGTGCTCAATATCGCGTACTCGCCCGTCGTGCTCTATGAGGGATTTCCTAAAACAGTTGTTTCGTTTCGGACTGGTGGGAGTGGTAAATACGTTGATCGGACTATTTATCATCTATGCCATTATGTATCTATTTGGTGCAGGACTGGCAATCGCCAATTTTATCGGTTACATATTCGGTTTTATCGTTAGTTTTATCCTTAACCGCATATGGACTTTTCGGGATCAGCGGTCCATCAGGCGTGTTCTTCCAAAATATCTATCCGTGGCCTGCGCATCATATTTATTGAATTTACTTGTTGTTCTTCTGGTTAATGATCAGTTCAAATTCAATGGATATTTGACTCAGCTGTTAGGTGTAGTGACATACACCGTATGTATGTTTCTAGGTTGCCGCTATTTGGTATTTTCGACGTCACGAGAGTCAAAACTAAACACCTAACACCGGCGCGGTGTCGCATGAACGGGCGAAAACGAATGTTGGGGAAAACTACAATGAATAACTCAAAGATGCTAGGCCGGTTTGTGGAACTCGGTACACTGCTCGTTACCGCATTGATTCCGCTGATGATAGGCATCACGGCGTTGAATGCATGGCACTGGAACTTGTCAGTCCCCTTTGTTTATTTGCAACGAGGTGGCGACGAGACATGGCAACTTATTCTCACTAAAGCATTGATCGATAACGGGTGGATTCTTAATAACCCATATCTAGGTGCGCCAGGGCATGCGCACTGGTACGATAATCCGGCCGGACAAGCGAGTGCCATGCATTCAATTTTAATGCTTGCTTTGTCTAAGATAATCAAAAATCCGGTTGAGGTGCAGCAAATCTATTATATTGGGAATTTTTCGCTAATATCGATTTGCACTTTTATATCGTGCCGTTTACTCGCAATCGGGCGATTGCCTGCGATGCTTGTTGCAATGCTGTCTTCTTTATTGACCTACCGGTTTAATTTCATAATTTATTCATTTTTGGGAAACTATTTTTGTGTGCCGTTGGCATTGGTTCCCGTTTATTGGATTTTTGTCGGACGTTTTGCGATTTTCTCGCAAAACATAGGAAAATCAAATCTCCTTGTTTTAAGGCATATATTCTCATCAAAGCATTTTTTGCTTGGCCTAACTTTCATTATTTTGATTGCAATGGCAGACGGATATTATGCATTTTTTACCTTGCTTTTGCTTGGATTTGCTATAGGGATTCGATTGTTGGCAGGGGACTTCAAGCAACCTGTCTTGCTTGTAGCGCCTTTGGTTTACTGCGTTGTATTAGTGACCGTCGCGCTATCGCTGGTCGCTCCAATTACAATTTACAAGCATACACACGCGGCTGAATTTTCGCCGAACGGTGTTGAAGACCCTGTGCTTGTTCGACACGCTTTTGAGGCTGAAATTTATTCCGTAAGCCTCAAACTGTTAATCGCGCCATCGCCCAATGACAGAATTCGCCCGTTGGGAAAACTGGGTAAGAAAATGATCGAAACCAGTGAGATAGCACGGCAATACAAAATTGGCGTGCCCAACGTTCAGCTGGGTATACTCGGCTCCGGCCTGTTTATGGCAGTGTTGATTGTGTTTTTGGCACCCGCCCTCCGAGAGCGGCTAGGCGTAGCAGCGACGGCGGAACCGACGGCGAAACTTGACTCGATTGCCTGGGCCTCAGGTTCATTTGCAATTTTCATCTTTTTGTGCTCGATTTCGGGAGGAATTGGGACACTGGTTGCGCTCGTTTATCCGACTATTAGGGCGTACGATCGGTTTCCGCTCTTTTTGGTTTTTGTCTTGTATATCGGCGGTGCCGCGATTGCGACGATGCTTTTGGACACGGCCCAACCACGCAGGCGACGCATACTCGTAGTATTTTTTGTTTTACTGACGGTCGGCAGCCTTTACGACCAAATACCGAACAATTCGGCCAAAGGAGACCAAGAGACCGAGAAGCGATTTCTCGCCGAGCGCCACTTTGTTAGCGAAATTGAACACAAGTTGCCGCAGGGTGCAATGGTATACGAGTACCCATATTCGAGGTGGCTGAGTAACAGTCCATACTATGGTTGGGGCTCCTTTGGGCAAATTCGGTTATATTTGCACTCCCATTTTATTCGATGGAGCAATGGGGCATCGAAAAATAGTCCTGTGGATAATTGGCACGCTAGCCTTTCGGCTCTTCCGGTTGACGATTTGATAACTGAAATACGAGCGGCCGGTTTTGCAGCATTCGTTGTGGATAGGACCGTCGTTAAACCTGATGAATACAAGAAGATACGTGATGCGTTGCTGCGGGTGTCGCGAGAACAACCGATTGAGGACAACAATAGTCACCTAGCCTTTTTTCAACTTAAAGATCTTGCGTACCGCTTACATTTTGACAATGCGTATGATTCGGCAGATGGGATTGTTGTGACTGATGCGAAGGGTGTCTTGGAGTCAGCTGACATGTCGCGTTATATCAATCGAGATGCATTGATAAGTTTTTTGAAGGAATCGAAGCGAAACTCAGAGACTATTTCAAGGGCAACAAACCCAGAAATATTTCGCTCGACCGCACGAATGTTCCGTGGAGATGGCAGTCGACCTATTTCCCCCATCTCTGACGTAAAGGGTGATTTCCAATGCGTCGTTGGGGGCAAGTCCGATCATAATGACGGCGGCATGCTTTTTCTCGATATCGAAAATCGTAGCGATTTTGACTGGTTCCTAGATCAAGGTGCACATCCTTTACGAATCGGTGTGCATTTTAAAGCCCAAAATGGACAAATTTTGAGTTGGGACACCGGGTATCGCGTTCCGTTGGGCAATGAGAAGTCGGATTCGTCAAGTGGCGGCAGGCCGCGTATGGTGGTTCCAGCAGGTGCATCGAGACAAATAGCCATTCCGACGGAACAGCTATTTGCGGCGTTACCGGCCGGAGGTACGCACGAGGCTGTTGCAGAGATCCGGCTGGTGCAAGACGGAGTTGCTTGGATTGACGGCGTTGGTTGCGACGTCAAATTGAAGCGGTGACTTGCCAATTTCACCGCAAGAAGATGATTGCTTCAGCCAAGACGAACATATTTTACTTGGAGTCGCGTAAAAGTATGGTTGGCATGCACGAACATGGCACTGCCAGCAGGAGGGCGAGTAGTGACTCTTGGTCACTAATCCCCTGTTATCACGAATGTCTTGCGCATCTGCCGCGATGCGTTAATCTTTGGGCTGTCTCTCATTATGTTGAAGGCGAAAACCAATGAGCGCATCGTTTTCCTTGACTACTTACGAGCGTTTGCGTGCCTACTAGTTGTGGTCGGACATATCTACTTTGTCGGCCCCAATGATCCAAAAACCGTAAGTAATTGGCTTCCCGACGTGTCAAGCTATATTTTTGGGCCCGATCCGAATGCCGAGAATCCGTATGGGCATGCTTTGGCGATGCTTACGATACATACGGGCATCGGATTGGGTTCGCTTGGGGTGGGGTTGTTCTTCTTGATCAGCGGATTTGTGATACTAAGAGCTCTTGACCGAGAGGCATGGCGAATTTTTATGACGCGACGCTTCTTCAGGATATTTCCGACCAATGCGACTTGCATGGTACTAATCGGTCTTGTCACGGCAATGTATTGTCGCTTAGCCAACGTGACCGATCCGATCCATCTACGTAGCGTTGTCACATCTAGTCTGCTGCTCATCAATCTGACGCAGGATTTTCCCGCAACGCCGGTGTTATGGACACTTGAAGTCGAGGTCCTATTTTATCTTTTAATGGGCGCACTGGCATGGCGATTCACGAGATTAACGCAGAGAATTCTTCTCGTTGCGTCGCTCGTGTGTATCTTCGTAAGCGCTATTGCTGATTTTTCCTCTAGATCGTCGATGGTCTTAAGTGCGCATGCTATTCAACTAGCACATTTAGGACTTTTGCTAAGCAATGTAACGATGTTATTAATTGGATCAATGATCTACAGAAATTTTTCTGATGGATGGTCGAAAAATTCGTGGATTTCGGTGTTAATTTCAATCGGGCTGTATGTGGTAGCGGTGACTAGTCATGAGATGATCACAGGTGCTTCCACCGGAATTGACATTGTAAATTCAGCCGTTGCACTAGGCATATTTAGTGCGGCTTTTGTCGCGAGAATGGAGTGGAAGTGGATACGCCCTCTGAGATGGATCGGGGATATCAGCTATCCGCTGTACTTACTCCATGTGCCGTTGGGTTGGATGGTTTTGGTCATGTTAGCAAAAGCTGGATGGAATATTCACGCGGCAGGAATATCGGCGGTGTTGACTGCAATTGCTTGCGCGTGGGTTATGCATGTTTTAGTGGAGAGAACCTCTCAACGTGTTGGGCGCAGGGTGGCCATCCAATTATTTTCGACAAAGTCCACGGTGGCCAAATAAGGGTGTGCCGGGAATTCTCGTCAGGTGCATGAATGATCAGGAACTGATTGACGTAAATTGGATATGAAAGGTCCCCAGCAAACCGATCATATTTGTTTCCGCTTGTCAGCGTGAACAAAAGCGGGATAATCCCACCAGTGCTAGAAATTCCCACCATGGGAATGCGGGATTCGTGAACAGAACCGCGAGTCGTACGAATACTACGGGCCCATTGCAACGCAGACGAGGCCTGCGGTCACATACCCGCGTCTGCTTCCGTCCCGCCAAGCCAATAGACGTGTGCAAGAGCGACTCGGATGATGAATATCCAAAGGACTTCGGCGCCTAGCGCGGCCCAGACGGAATGACGCTCAAGGCAAGTAGCAGACGCAACGTACCCATACCGTCATCCCGTTTTTTAGGCCGCCGGGATTGTACGCTTCCGGGCGCGTAGCCGTAGTCCCCTTTGAGGGAAGCTCTTATTTCTTGACGGGCGTAAGTCATAGGCACTTGAAAATCTTGCCTTGAAACGCGCATTTCGCCGGACTTTTGCGACTTTGAACCATTCAATCGCTGCGTGCCAGCCGCGTACGTGGCGAAGCGTGCTGTTAGGTCGGCTCGGAATACCGGCAGACATGGATCCTGCAAGCTTGTCGAGCATAATTAATGTCGCAAGCACCCCGGCACGGATGGGACTACGGGCGAGTCAGCTCATGAGTGCTCTTCCATGATCGAATGTGGTTATGAGTCTCCGACTCATCGCGCAATAACCCAACGAGCTTACGAAATGGCAGATTGCGTTTTGCGTTGAGCACGACCGGTTGCCGGCACAAGATGCGATAAGTCCACGGCACTTTCTGACTACGCCCAATGGCGTGTACGTGTTGATGCACTCAATTGGCACGATCGGTTGTTTTGGGTCCGCGTGAACTCCTATTGATGGCTTGATGAAGCTTACGTGGCAGATGCTGATTGTGCTTGGGAAATTGAACTCGAGGACAGTCAAGGTGCCGAGCGCGCATCGTGGTAGCATGCGGTCCTGTTGCGCATGCACGTCGCAGCGGTGGCGTGATCAACGCGCGAGCCAAACAAACGGACAAATAGAGCTGAATGACATGCCATTAAAAAAAAGCATAGATTGCCTAACAGGCATGCGGTTTTTCGCCGCTCTCTGTATTGTTTTCTGGCATTCACAGGGGGGATTTTTCTTCCGAAATTATGCTTTCAGGCCATTTCAGCTTGATGGTGCGGTTCAGCTTTTCTTTGCGCTATCGGGTTTCGTTTTGACCATTAGTCGAAACGATGAAAAGGGGTACGCAGAGTTTATGGGAGGGCGGATCGCTCGGATATGGCCCACTCACCTTGTGGCTTTCGCGTTCTTGATTTGCGTATTCTACTCAGTAGATAGCCCGCATTGGGTAATAGATCATCCTCTAGATTCGGGGCTCTTCGTGTTTCTGCTGCAAGCATGGGTGCCCAAGACTGAAGTCATATTTGGGTTCAACGGTCCGGCATGGTCTCTATCGGTGGAGTTGTTTTTTTATGCCGTGTTTCCGGTCTGCGTGATATTGTTGCGCAGAAATCCGGTGCTACGCTCAGCAGCTCTATTTGCATCAACATTGATAGCGATCTTACTTATTGGGAGATGGTTTCCGAACGTAAACGCGGTATGGCTTGGCTATGCAAACCCGCTCACTAACCTCTGCGTGTTTGCGATGGGGATTTCGGCTGGTTTGTTATGGAGGGACGCGCCTCCCGCGGGCACGAGCTTAACGAGAGCAACTGCTCTTGAGGTAGGCGCTATTTCTATCGCGCTACTGGCAAATTCAGCGTTTAGCGCACCTTACCAGGTGGATCATCCCACGGCAATTGGGTGGTTTATGCTAACTACTGCCGCTGCTCCAACGTATGTACTTGTTATTTATGTCTTGGCTCGCTACCGGGGGATTATTAGTTTGATACTGTCGCGCAAGCCTATCGTGCTGCTTGGGCAGGCGAGTTTCGCCCTATATTTGTTTCACCAGATTCTGTTGAAGATGTACTGGCAATACCGAGATTTTTTCGGGGTCTTAGGCCATTGGCCTTCGTTTGCACTTTTTCTTCTGTCATCGCTTGGGCTAGCCTTCGCGGCGCATTTTGGGGTTGAAGTTCCGACCTATCGGATCGTCACTTCGTGGTTACGCGCTAAGCGGCCAGTCGTGGAGGGTGGAAAAGTGCGCCTAACACGGCAATAGCGCTTGCACCGTGCTTAGTTCGACCGGCGTTGATAGCTCTCCCGAAACAGACGCCGATCTTGCCGAACAGCTTGAATGTTCTCACCGAGACACTTGGCATCTCGTGGTGGGATAACTAGCAAGACGAGAGCACTTTCCATAACTGCTATGGCTTCGTGCTTCGGACCAGCTCATAAGATGCTGGAGCGCAGTGTGACACGGTCATTGATTGACGTGAAGTGCTAAAGGGAAAGTGCTGAGCGCGGCCATGCGGCGGAGCGGCGGTATGGCGCAAACGTTTCACTTAGAGATAGGAATATACGAGGTCCATTCGCTGCAACTGTTGCTTGATATGGGCGGTTGTCTCCTTATCCAGCGACACGCGCTTCTCTTGGCGCACGTGTCTGCGATGGAAGAAATTTTCGTTGTCGTAGTAGGTGAAACCCAAATCAGTCGTGCTGCCAGCTTGCTGCGACATCTTGTTGGATACCTTCATTACGCGTTTCTTGTCGTACTTGCGGCGCAACCGCAGAACCTCCAGTGGGCCTGGCGTGACGCCTAAATACCTGGCAATCCGTAAAATGACCTTCATAGGTGAGGCGTTAATGGTTTTGTAGGGAATTACTAGCACATGGTCGTGAAAAGCATTGAACGAGTCGACCCAGAGCTGGAATGCGTGGATAGATTGTTGGATATCGAACCCAAAGATGTCCATCAAGGATTCAATAGCATCGAGAGGATCACGCACGGTGCAGATGCCTTTCATTGCCCCTGTCTTCAACAACTCGATGCCCGATTCATGGACGTTATGATTTTTGATGATGATGCTATCTGCATGTGACTGCGCGACAACGCGTTCAATTTCTTCCGTCGGTTCGGAATAGATCGAACCCCTACTGGCCAGTAATTCTCGGGCGATATTGAAAGAAAACGTTGATCCGCTCCTTGGCATACCACAAATGGACAGCAACATTATCCTTTTCCTCTTTCGATTTAACATGTTCGCACGCAATTATACTGGTGGTCGCATTGCGACGTGAATTCTGAAAATGGGACGGTGGTCGAACGAGGTACACGGCAATCGAATCCGGTAGTAGGCGGGACTAAGCCTGTGGGTATCGTGGATCCACTTCCGCGCTGTATATGTCGATGCGTCGGCGCCGGCACATAACTGTCCACAATGATTATCGAAACCCCCTCGGCTTGACGCGGCGGCTCCGAGTGCGCTGGCTCATGTGCGGGTCGCCCGGACTCTGATTGCGAGTACCTACATCAACCTGGCTTATGTTCTAAAGCCAGTTCGTCAACAACGAATGATGTGCCGCGCAGTGCTTTGATGCGGCTCAAGATAGAGCAGCGGTCGGCGACCGGGACTATTCTGTCGCTTTGAATTTGGTTTTCTGCGGAGTAATTCGGATCTGCCTGGTCAGCAGCGATATTCAGCTCCTGTGTAGCAATGCTTCGTTGACCCTTAATGCGATGGATGGGCTGGCTCCGCCCGTGCGCCGACTGAACGGGTCGTCACGATTTCCTGAATAACGAAAAGAGGCCTGCCTTTGGTCTCAATGTATAGGCGCCCCAAGTACTCACCGAGGATACCTACGACAACAAGCTGGCAACTGCCCATTGTGAGCATGATGATGGCAAGCGATGACCAGCCTGGGACCGATCGATCGAGCAGCCACGCCACGAAGACATACAGCATTAGCGCCCCGGACAGAGCGGCAGCGAAGAAGCCCATATACGTCGCAATCCGCAGCGGCTTTGTCGAGAAGCCTGTAATCGCATCGACAGCGAATTTCAACATCTTGATCAACGGGTACTTTGTTTCGCCGGCAAAGCGAGCAGACCGCTCATAAGGAAAGGCTTCTTGCTTTAGCCCGATCCAACTGACCATGCCGCGAATGAATCGATGGTTTTCCGGCATTGCATTGAGGGCGTTGACGGCCCGTCGGCTCATCAACCTGAAATCACCGGTATCGACGGGAATATCGATGTCAACCAATCGGTCGAGTAGGCGATAAAACGCAGATGCGGAAGTCTTCTTGAAGCGGCTTTCACCTTCTCTTTTGATACGTTGACCGTATACAACGTCGATACCTGCATCCATGCGTGCCATCATGGCAGGCAGCAGTTCGGGAGGATCTTGAAGGTCTGCGTCGATAACAAAAACGCGCCTGCCGGTGCAAATTTGCAGGCCGGCAGTGAGCGCGAGTTGGTGCCCAAAGTTGCGCGACAGATTGATCGCGACGATATGACTATCTTGTGTCTGCAGTTCGAGCATGAATTGCCATGTGCGGTCGCGGGATCCGTCGTTGACGAGTACGATTTCATAAGAACCGGCATTCATGCCCTTGCAAACATCGGACACACGCCGATGCAGCTCCGTAATTCCCTCCTCCTCGTTGTAGCAAGGTACAACGATTGAGAGGTCGACGTTATCGGCCTGTTCGGCCAGACTGTTGGTTGCGCGCATAGTAGATGCTAATGAAGAACGGGTTCAGAACGGATACCCGTTTAGATTTCGTAATAATAACGCAGTCGTATGAAGCCGAATGTAGTAGTAAAGAGAGGTTTTTGCGAACACTGTCACTGCGCTTCAGAAGGCATTACCGCGCAAGTCGTCGATAAAGGCTGATATAGCTGTCGACCATGCGTTCGGCAGTAAAGCATTTTTCGAACCGCATCCGTGCGTTGGTGCCGAGCCGAATGGCCAATTCGGGTTCGTTGTACAGTCGCGCCATAGCGTTGCGCAGAGCCGCGGAGTCGCAAGCGGGCACAACAAAGCCAGTTTCGCCATCTATGTTGACGTAAGACGTTCCTGTTCCGATTTCGGCGGTGACTAATGGCTTGCTGAACATCGCTCCCTCGAGCAGTGAAATACCGAACGCTTCCGAACGAAGATGAGACGGAAAGGTCAGCGCATGACAAAGGGTCAGCAGCGCAATCTTGTCAGAGTCATCTACGGGTCCAAGGAAGTGCACATGGCCCAGTGCAAGCCGCCCAGCTTGTTGTCGGAGAACATTTTCTACCGGACCGGCGCCTACGATTAACACGGGGAAATTTGTGCCTCGGCATGCTTCGAGCAGGATGTGCAACCCTTTGTAGTACCGCAAATTGCCGACGAAGAGAAAAAACGGCTGAGGAAAGCGTGCTCGCCAATGCTTCAACCGCTCTTCGCTTGGTTCCGGGTAACTGGCCTTGTCCAATCCTATGGGGATAATTTCCACCTTATCGCGAAATCGCTGCAGTACATCGCTCGTCGCAACGTAGTTCGGAGACGTTGCGACAATGCGATCAACGCTCCCCAGGAAACGGTTCCGAAGGGGTTTATAAATCTCATTGAGCGTCCGTTGCCTCACTATGTCCGAATGGTACGTCACAATCGATGGCTTCCCGCTGCGCGTCGCGAAGTGCACAAGGTCGGCGAATGGCCACGGAAAGTGGTAGTGGATCAAGTCGGCCTGCTTGGAAAGCGCGGCGAATCTTGAGAAAGCTCGCATCGAGAATGCGGTCGACGCGATCTTCACGTCCAGCTTCACGCGGTGATGCACATGATCGCCAAAATCGACGGAGGTTGTGTCGTGGCTGGTTGTTAGCACGTCACTCGATATCCCCCGTTTAGCCGCGCCAGAGCATATTTGATTGATCAGTTCCTCGACGCCACCCATCGAGTCTGGTTTATACGTTTTATAAAAATGTAGAACGCGCATAGGTAACGGCTAGGGCGCCTGACTTGCGGCGCTAAGGGGGGCTCGCATGAGGTCGGCGAGCCTCGCAGGCAAGTACATGCGGGCAATTTAATTCACGGGAGCCCGACCGTACACATCCTCAAAGCGAACGATATCGTCTTCTCCTAAATACTCTCCGCACTGCACTTCGATGAGCACGAGAGGTACAACGCCTGGATTAATAAGGCGATGCCTGTGGCCGGCCGGAATGTAAGTGGATTCGTTCGGTTGGAGTGATATGGTCTGTTCTCCGTTGACGATTTCAGCGCAGCCCCGCACGACGATCCAATGTTCGCTTCGATGGTGATGCATCTGCAACGAAAGAGCGGCCCCGGGCTTGACGACGATGCGTTTCATCTTGAATCGATCACCTTCCTCCAGCACCGTATATGTGCCCCACGGTCGATGTACCGTTCGGTGAAGCCGGTAAGCGTCGTGATTTGCGGCCTTAAGCTTGCTCACAATATGCTTGACGTCTTGCGCCCGATCACGCGCTGCGATTAGCAGGGCATCTTCCGTATCGACAACGATAAGGTCGTGTACGCCGACCACCCCTATCAATCGGCCGTTGCTGCGCACGAAGCAATTGTCCACGTCATGGAGTTCCGCTGTGCCGTGTACGCGATTGCCGCGTTCGTCTGGTTGCGTGAGTGCGCTGATTGATTGCCAGGAACCGATGTCGCTCCAGCCCATTTCGCAAGGGACGACGGTCACCTTGCTCGAGCGCTCCATCACTGCATAGTCGATAGAGATGTTCTCGGCACTGCGGAATCGGGCGGCATCAAGTTCGACGACGTAGCCTTCATCTGACGAACTCCGCTTCGCTTCGGCAACAGCTGCTAGTGCGGGCCGGAAAACATCCGGTGCAAACGTCTCGAGTTCATCGAGAAGGCTGTCCGCACGGAAACAGAACATGCCCGCATTCCACAGATGACGACCGTCAGCCACCAATTCCTTAGCGACGTTTAGCTCGGGCTTTTCGACAAAATGCACCACCTTATGGACGACCTGTGTGCCCTCAATCGGCAACTCTTCGTGTCCAATATAGCCGTAACCGGTCTCGGGCGAAGTCGGGCGAATACCAAACGTTACCAGGGCGCCGTGCTGTGCCGTCGCCGCAGCATGTTCGACAGCCGTGCGAAATGCCGACTCATTTTCGATTAGTTGGTCCGCTGGCATCACGAGCATGATCGCATCGGGTCCGTGCCGCTCGCGTACCACTTCGGCTGCGACGCCAATAGCAGCCGCGGTATTGCGCGCCATGGGCTCGAGTATGAAGCCGATCTGCGAGACGTTATGTTCTAGTTCAATGCACTCGTCCTTCGTCAAAAAATAGGTGTCTCTGCTCGTGACGAATAGCACTTCCGTTGTATCGGCCACGTTCGAGGCGCGCACGAAGGTTTTTTGGAGGAGGCTTTGACCGTCCGCCAGTTTCAGCAGGGGCTTGGGGAATGCTTCTCGCGAGACGGGCCACAGGCGTGTGCCGGCGCCCCCGCAGATAATAACGGGAATAATCTTCATGAAAATTTGGGGTGCACCTTACAAGATCGCACAATTCTATCGGAATTCGCCGGCCAGGTCGCCTGTTTGACAGTTCATCTGCCTGTGCGGGCTCTATCGATCCAGCGTCACCTCTGCGCGCTCGATATTTCCAGGCGCTTAACGTACGATTTCGCCTTTCGGCGTCGCTACGCGGTTGCCGTTCACTCTGTTCAATAAGTGTCCCGCATGAAGCTGCTATTCGATCTCAACTCCCTACGTCCACCCCGAAGCGGTATCGGCTACTACACCCAACACTTGCTCGAGGGGCTCAGCGCACTTCCGGACGTTGATGACATTGCAGGTTGGGCAGCCGACAGGAGATTTTATGGGGAGGAGTTTGACGCTGTAGTTCGCGGCGAAATGGATTTATGGAAGGCGATACCGCCTAGCTCCGAGAAGCCGGTTGGCCTGATTAATCGGCTCAAGAATTGGCCAGCGATTCAGCCGCTGCGCACAGCTGTTCATCGGCGCAAATCGAAGGATCTGCGCCGAGATTTCGCACGAAGCGGCTACATCTATCACGAGACGAATTTCATCGCCTCGCGGTACAAGGGGCCAACGGTAGTGACGGTGCACGATGTGTCCCATGTGCCTCACCCGGAGTTCCAGGCGCGCGTAACGGTCGAATACCTCAACCGTCATCTGCCAGGATCGCTCAAGCAGGCGCAAGTGATCATCGCCGACAGTCTGTACACCAAGAAGGACCTGGTCGAAATTTATCGTGTCCCTGAGCAAAAGGTTGTTCCAATCCATCTCGGCGTGGAGGCGTCTTTTCGGCCTTACCCAAACGAAGTCTGTTTGCCAGTGCTTGAGGCATTGGGTCTGAAGCGGGGCGGGTTCGTGCTTTCGGTTTGTACCTTGCAACCGCGCAAGAATCTCCCTCGACTCGTGCAGGCGTTCGCGAAGCTACCTGCCGATATGCGTCAGACCTTTCCGCTCGTTCTCATCGGCGCGGACGGATGGCAAAACAGCGAGCTGTTGACCCTGATCGAGCCGCTTCTTGAAAGCCGGGAAGCGGTCATGCCAGGGTATTTGCGTCGCGACGACCTTCTCAAGCTTTTCGCATCAGCGGCAGTGTTTGCCTATCCGTCGTTGTATGAAGGTTTTGGGCTACCGGTAGCTGAAGCAATGGCGAGTGGCGTTCCGGTGTTGACCTCGAATCTGACATCGATCCCGGAAGTCTGCGCTGGCGCTGCGCTGGAAGTCGACGCTTATTCTGTCGAAGACATCGCGTCGGGCCTTCAGCGGCTTCTCTCTGATTCCACCTTACGCGACCAACTCGTTCAGAAGGGGCTGCGCCGGGCCGCAGAATTGACTTGGGAATCGACGGTCGCGCAGACATGTAGCGTCTACCGAAGCCTCATATAACCGTACAAGCGAGTTTGTTACGAAGCTTAACCGTGCGTCTTCTGATGGTTTAACGATTTCGATGAATTGAACAGTGACGCATATTTTGCGGGGCGCCCGTTTTGTGCGCTTGGTCGAAATGCGTTATCACGTCAAGTACCGGAGTTGTCAAAAAGGTACATATCGTTACTCTTTTTGCAACCTTTACCGATTCGCCCGTCGCCACACGTACCGCAGTCGCGGTATCTTCGCCACTGTAGTGCGCCTATCTGCAAATGCGCACATACCGCTGACACGTTTGTTTGCCCTCTGAGCGAAGCCATTGGCATAATGCTTGCTGTTTGAGGCTCAGTTTTGGTTTCCGCAATGCGGCCGGATCCGTCGGCCGAGCCATCAAATGCCGGGAGAGCGGCACGCGGACTTAGCTTCGACTATATAAATCCACAAACATCAGAGGTACCCCGGGATATGTATCGACTCAGGTCGTCGTGGCTATCGTTATGCGCGTTTGCCTTCGATACGTGCGCGGTCGCGCTTGCATGGATTGCGGCCTATGTGCTCCGTTTCAATGGCGCCGTTCCGGATGAGTTCCGCATGGGCGGCATGCATGCTTTGGCCGGTGTTGTTGTCACCTACGCGGTCCTGTTCCGCATCTTCGGTCTGTATCGCGGCATGTGGGTCTTCGCGAGCCTGCCTGATCTGATTCGCATATCGAAAGCGGTCTGCGCTGGCGCGTTGCTCGTCATGATCGGAGCGGTGATGTTCCAGCCCACGCCGATCATCCCGCGCTCGGTCCTGCTCGTCTCGCCACTGCTGCTCTTTCTCACGATGGGCGGCTCGCGCGCCCTCTACCGCACCACCAAGGAATTCCGCCGCTATGGTGGCCTTGTCGCGCAAGGCAAGCCGGTTGTCGTGTTAGGCGCCGGCACAGCCGGTGCCAGTCTCGCACGCGAGTTGTCCCGCTCGGCCGAATGGCGTCTCGTCGGCCTGCTCGACGATGAACCTGCGAAGCAAGGTCGCGAAATTTACGGCTACAAGGTGCTCGGCAGCATTGGCGACCTGCCGCGCATCGCTGCTGAACTGAAGACCGAATACGCGATCATCGCCATTCCCACGGCGTCCGTCGAGGCGCAGCGACGTGCCGCGACATTGTGTGTGCGCGCGGGGGTCCGCGCGATGGTTTTGCCGGCGCTGACCGCGATGTCGCAAGGCCAAGGCTTCCTGTCACGCATCCGCCAGATCGACCTCGAAGATCTGTTGGGCCGCGAACCGGTACGCATCGACACGCCTCACGTCGAAGCGCTTCTGCGGGACCGTGTAGTGATGGTCACCGGGGCCGGCGGCTCGATCGGCTCGGAGCTATGTCGCCAGATCTTGCGCTTCGAGCCCGCGCAACTTATTGCATTCGATATTTCCGAATTCGCCACGTACCAGCTGGCCGAAGAACTGCGCGAACGCTTTCCGACCGTACCGCTAATTCCCGTAGTCGGCGACGCCAAAGACTCGCTGCTGCTCGACGAAGTGATCTCGCGCCACACGCCGCACATTCTCTTTCACGCAGCCGCATACAAGCATGTGCCGCTCATGGAAGAACTGAACGCATGGCAGGCCGTGCGCAACAACGTGCTCGGCACTTATCGCGTCGCGCGCGCAGCGATCCGCCATGACGTGAAGCATTTTGTGCTGATCTCGACGGACAAGGCGGTCAATCCTACCAATGTGATGGGCGCGAGCAAGCGGCTCGCGGAGATGGCCTGCCAGGCGCTGCAACAGACCACGACGCGCACGAAGCTCGAGACCGTGCGCTTCGGCAATGTGCTTGGCAGCGCCGGCAGCGTGATACCAAAGTTCCAGCAGCAAATCGCGAAGGGCGGCCCGGTGACCGTTACCCACCCGGAGATCACGCGTTTCTTCATGACCATTCCCGAGGCGTCGCAACTGGTGTTGCAGGCATCGAGCATGGGCATGGGCGGCGAGATTTTCGTGCTCGACATGGGGCAGCCCGTGAGGATCGTCGATCTCGCGCGCGATCTGATTCGGCTCTACGGCTTTAACGAAGAGCAGGTGCCGATCGTGTTCAGCGGATTGCGCCCCGGCGAAAAACTTTACGAAGAACTGCTGGCCGACGACGAGGCCACGGTCCGCACGCCGCATCCGAAACTGCGTATTGCCCGGGCGCGTGAGGCAGCCAATAATCTGCTCGATGAATTGTTGCCTTGGCTTATGCAAAATCGCGTGCCGCAGGACGACGAAGTACGGCGCGATCTGCGGCGGTGGGTGCCTGAATATCAACCGGTTACCCCGCCTCTGCTGCAACCCGTGCAGCCGGCACGGCAGGCCATGTAGGGCTGACACCGGGCGCCAGGTCTTTCGCTTCAGAAACTCCAGAATTCAAATCCGCCGCGGCGGCGCTTGCAGGAATGCGCCGCACGCGGCCTGTTTATTTGCCCGATGCGACGGCTCGTTCTCGACTAATGAAACTTCTCTATGATTTGAACTCGCTGCGGCCGCCCCGTAGCGGCATCGGCTACTACACACAGCATCTGATTGAAGGGCTGCTCCGGCAGCCGGACGTGGAGGACATCGCGGGTTGGGTCGGATCGACGGTGTTTCAAGGAGCAAGCCTCGACGCATTGATGCGCACCGACGCCGCCCTCGGCAAAGCCGCGCAATTCAGCGATGGCCTGACTGCGTCGATGTTGCGCGCTGCGCGCCACGTGCCGGGTGTCTACAAGTCGCGCACCATCGTGCGCAACATCATGTCCGCAAGCGCGCGCAAAGACTTCGGCAGCCGCGGCTATCTGTACCATGAAACCAATTTCGTCGCGTCGCCGTATAAGGGGCCGAGCGTCGTGACGATTCATGATCTGTCCCATCGCCGCCATCCCGAGTTTCATCCGCGCGTCGCCGTCAAGTATCTTGACGACGGTTTGCCGCCGACGTTCCGCCAGGTGGGAAGGGTGATCGCAGATAGCCACTATACGAAGCGCGAGATCCACGATATCTACGGCTTGCCTGACGAGAAGGTCGTGACGATCCATCTCGGCGTCGAATCGTCGTTCCGGCCTTATTCGCAGGAAGAGTGCGCGCCCGCGCTCGACGAACTGGGATTGCGACATCGCGGCTTCGTGCTCTCAGTGTGTACATTGCAACCGCGCAAGAATTTGCGCAGGCTTGTCGAGGCGTTCGCCCGGCTGCCGGCCGACTTGCGGCATGCGTTTCCGCTCGTGCTGATCGGCGCGGACGGCTGGATGAATTCGGCGCTGATGCGCGACATCGAACCGCTCGCAAACGCAGGCCAGATCATTACGCCGGGGTATGTGTCGCGCGCGACGTTGCTGAAGCTCTACGCGTCGGCCGCGGTATTCGGCTATCCGTCGCTCTATGAAGGATTCGGCTTGCCGATTGCCGAAGCGCTCGCGAGCGGCGTGCCGGTGCTGACGTCGAACGTCACGTCGATTCCCGAAGTGGTGGGCGATGCGGCGCTCGTCGTCGATCCGTATTCGGTCGAGGAAATCGAAGCCGGTCTCGAGCGGATGCTGAACGACGAGCCGCTGCGCAACGATCTGATCGCGAAGGGACTGCGCCGTGCGGCTGAACTCACATGGGAACAGACCGTGCAGAAGACCGCCGACGTGTATCGTTCGCTAGTCGGGTAAGCGCGCGACGAATACAAGAGGATCACGATGCGGATCGCAGTAACAGGTGCCAACGGTTTCGTCGGCCGTACGCTTAGTACGGTGCTGTGCGATGCCGGTCATGAAGTGACCGCGCTCGTGCGGCGGGAGGGTGCACACGACCCGCGCGTGCGCGAGCTGGTCGTCGCCGACGATAACTTCGCAAGCCTTGCTGCAGGCAAGCCCGCGCTCGAACCGTGCGACACGCTGATTCTTCTTGCCGCGCGCGTGCACCTGATGACTGACGATGCGTCGGACCCGTTGGCCGCGTATCGCGCGACCAATGTCGAAGGGTCGATGAATGCGGCGCGTGCGGCAGTGAGCGCCGGTGCATCGCGCATTGTGTTCGTCAGCAGCGTAAAGGCACTCGGCGAAGACGAACCCGGCCGCCCGTGGCGCGAAGACGATATTCCCGCGCCGGTCGATCCATATGGCGTATCCAAATACGAAGCCGAAGCGGCGCTAATCGATTTTGGCCGTGCGAATGGCGTCGAGGTGGCGATCGTCAGGCCGCCGCTCGTCTACGGACCCGGCGTGCGTGCAAATTTCCTCGGGCTCGTCAAGGCGATCGAGCGCGGCTTGCCGCTGCCGCTTGGTTCAGTGGAGGCGCGCCGCAGCATGGTGTACGTCGGCAATCTGGCGGACGCGATCCGAGCATTGGCCACGCACGTGGGACCGGTCCATGGCGTCTTCCACGTCAGCGACCTCGACGATCAGACCGTCGCAGGCATGGTCCGCGCGATCGCGACGGAGCTGCATCGCCCCGCGCGTTTGTGGCCAGTGCCGGTGACGTGGCTGCGTGCAGCCGGCAAGCTGACCGGGAAGGGGCCGCAGGTGCAGCGCCTGACGAGCTCATTGCGTGTCGATTGCGCTCGGCTGCCGCGCGAATTGGGCTGGACTCCGCCGTGGTCCGTATCGCATGGACTCGCGGAGACGATTCGGGCGTTCAGGGCATCGCGCTGATCTGATATGAGCACCGACATCTACATGGCACACCCGCTCGCTCTGCTCGCCATCGCTCTACTTGCTGCGGTGCTCAGCTTCGGCATTCTTGCCGTGCTGCTGCGCACAGGCCTGGCATGGAAGATCGCGATCGACGTGCCGAACCAGCGTTCGCTACACACGCGGCCGGTGCCGCGTATCGGTGGATGGGGCTTGCTGCCTGCCGCTTCGATGCTGATCGCGCTGGAGGCGCCGTCGATGCGCGCGTTAGCCGGTGGCGCCGTGCTGCTTGGCATCGTCTCGCTGATCGATGACCGGCGAGGGCTGCCGGCGCGCATCCGGTTCGCCGCGCATATCGTGGTTGCCGCAGCGGCCGTGATGTTTTCGGCGGTCGACATCAACTGGTGGCTGGCAGCGGCTGCGGTGCTCGTGATCGTATGGCTCGTGAATCTGTATAACTTCATGGATGGCTCGAACGGGCTCGCAGGCGGGATGGCGGTGTTCGGCTTCGCCACTTATGCAGTGGCCGCTGCGCCATTGGAGCCCCAGCTAGCGCTCGCTGCTGCCGTTGTCGCGGGCGCGGCGCTCGGCTTTCTGGTGCTCAACTTCAATCCGGCGCGGATCTTTCTCGGCGATGTCGGTTCGATTCCGCTCGGCTTTCTTGCCGGTGCGCTCGGCTTTTGGGGTTGGCAGCACGGCGTTTGGCCTGTGTGGTTTCCCGCGCTGGCCTTTGCGCCTTTTATCGCGGACGCGACCGTCACGCTGCTGCGTCGGCTCGCGCGGGGAGAAAAGGTCTGGCAGGCGCATCGCGAACACTACTATCAACGGCTCGTTCAACTGAACAGCACGCATGTGCAGGTCGCTTTGCTTTATTACTGGCTGATGCTCGTCGGGTCATCGATCGCGCTGCTCGCGCGCAACCTGCCGGACGCACTTCAGTGGATGATGGTTGCAGTCTGGTATGGCGTGCTCGCAGTCGTCGGCTTCGCGATCGACAGGCGCTGGCAAGGGCATCTGCGCGCCCAGCGCGATAGCGGCGGCAGGTAGCAGCGTCGAAACCGACTCTGCCGCTATCCCTTGTGCCCCTTACGCACCACCAACCACCGCGGCGACTTGAACCGCACGATACTCACATAAAGCCACACATAAGTCGCCGCAAACACCACAACAAAGCAGAACAGGTGCACCGTATGCCGCCAGAACAGCGTCGCCGGAATCACCGCGATCAGACACAGCAACCATAAATACGGCGACGTCAGCGAATTGCGCTGCGTCAGCTCCCGCGCCGTCTTCACGCCCACCGCCCAGCGCATCAACCGCTTATAAACGAGCATATGCAGGTGCACGCCATCTGGAATGCCAGGCGACATCCCGCGAATAAACTTCTTCCGGTAGATCGAGAAGCACGTCTCGAAGATCGGGTACATGAACAGCAGCACCGGATACCACGCCGATACATCGCGATTGCGCATCACGAGCATGATCGACAGCTCGCCGAGCATGAATCCCACGAAATAGGCGCCGCCGTCGCCAAGAAAAATCAGCCCCGCCGGGAAGTTCCAGATAAAGAAGCCCATCACCGCGCCCATCATGATCAGCGACGCCGAGAGCACGACCGGGTCATGCACCTGGAACGCGACATACCCGAGCGACGCGAACATCATGAACGCGACCATCGACGCAAGCCCGTTGAAGCCGTCGATGATGTTGATCGCGTTCGCGAGTGCCGCGACCGCAAGCACGGTGACGCCGCACGAAATAGCCGCGTAGGTCAGCAGAAAATCGAGCGGCGGCACGCTGATGCGTGTAACCGCGATATGCAGAAGAAAGTAGGCGAGCGCCGCGGCAGCCATCGTGCAGATAAGACGCGCCAGCGGCGAGACGCGCTTCGTCAGGTCTTCGATCAGTCCGGCGCCGAACGCGGGCAATCCGCATGCAACGAGAAACAGAATGCCGTTCGACACGGCCGGATATGCATGCTGCAACTGCACGGCCGAGGCAACGAGGCCCAACAGAATGCCGATCCCGCCGACACGCGGCACCGGGTGCGCATGGAATTTCTGGGCGCCCGACAGATCGTTGTCTAGCGAGAACCGTTCATGCAGATGCGCGTAGCGGACGATCAGCAGCGTAATCAGCAGGGAAACGATGAAACCGAGCGCGAAGCTAAGCATGAGAAGAGGCCGGGCAGTGGGCCGGCAAGTGCGGCCCGAACACAAAACGCACGATTATACAAATGATCCATGACGCATCCGGCATCGCGCTTGACCGCCGGCTTCTCATGGATTGTCCCTATCAGCCGGCAAGGCCCCGCTGCCGATATGACGAGTGCGGAGATCTCAGCACGCATCCGCGATCATGTTCGGGAGACTACATGCTTAAACACATCACCATCCGCGGGGGACTGACTTTCATTATCGTCCTGTTCGTCGCGCTGCTGCTGACCGTGATCGGCGTCGGTTACGGTTCGCTGAAGGCGACCAACGACGGTCTGCGCGATGCGCAACGCGGCTCCGCGTCGCTCGCTTCATTGAATGCGAGTTCGGAAAAGCTGCTCCAGGTGCGGCTTGCACTTGGCAGCTATGAAACGCTGTTTAGCGTCGGCAAGGCGACCGAAGCGATGCTCAATGCCGCCCATAAGCTGCTTGCCGATTCGAACAACGACTTCCGTGCCTATGCGGAAGGCGCGTTCGTCAGCGACGAGGAACGCGCGCTTGCGCAGACGGCCGCCAAGGCGCGCGCCGCGCTCGTTTCCGAGGCGCTCGAGCCCGAATACAAGGCGCTTGTCGATAACGACTTCAATACGTTCCGCACGATCCAGGGCGAAACCGCGGACCGCTACTACGCGCCGTACGCCAAAGCGATCGACGCATTACAGCGATACGAGGCCGACAACCAGCGCCGCGACGCGGAAGCGGCGGCGCGGCAGTTCCGCATCTCGGCGATCGCCTTCGGCAGTGTCGGGCTGGCGGCGATCCTGATAGGCGTGCTCGCGCGTATCGCCATGTCGATCGCGTTCGTGCGGCCCATCGAGCGAACGATCGCGCATTTCCGTAGCATTGCCGCCGGTGATCTGACGGTAGGCGTGCAAAGTCATTCGCGTAACGAAATGGGCCAGCTGCTTGCCGCGCTCGCGCAGATGCGCGATGGGCTTGCGAGTACGGTCTCCGATGTGCGAGGCGGCAGCAACGCGATTGCGCATAGCGTCACGGAAATCGCGGCCGGCAATCTCGATCTGTCGAATCGTACGGGGCAGCAGGCCGCAGCGCTCGAGCGCACGGCGGCAAGCATCGAGCAGATGTCGTCAACGGTCCGCCAGAACGCGGAAAACGCCAAGGAAGCAAACCGTCTCGCGCAGGGTGCGCTCCAGACAGTGAGTCGCGGTGCGGATGTCGTGAACCGCGTGATCGACACGATGAGCGGCATCACGAATTCGTCGCGCAAGGTCACGGAGATCACGGGCGTGATCGAAGGGATCGCATTCCAGACGAACATTCTCGCGCTGAACGCAGCGGTTGAAGCGGCGCGCGCAGGTGAAGACGGCCGCGGTTTTTCGGTCGTTGCGGCCGAGGTTCGCAGTCTCGCGCAGCGCTCGGCGACCGCAGCGAAGGAGATCAAGGATCTGCTCGGCGAGTCGGCGACGCAGGTCGAACTCGGTGCGTCTCTGGTCGGCGAAGCGGGCGGCACGATGGCCGATGCGCGTCTGGCCGTCGAACGCATGACCGGCATCATGGGCGAACTCGAAGACGCTGCCGATGCACAGCGTGCGCGCATCGAACAGGTCAATCAGGAGATCGCACAGATCGATCAGGTCACGCAGAACAATGCGGCGCTAGTCGAAGAGGCTGCCGCAGCGGCGAAATCGCTGGAGGAGCAGACCGACGCCTTGAGACAGGCGGTCGCGGTGTTCAGGCTCGGCAGTGGCAGCGGCGGGTTTGCACCTCACGACGCGCCCGTTCGCGACGCAGCCGCGCACTCGCCGATGCCCGCCGCCGCCATGGCCGTATAAGCGGATGTGCGCGCCGCGTCAGTTGCGAACTGCGGACTCCATGCGTATTTCGCTGCTGACTTCGCCGCTCTGAGCCGGCGCGCTACTGTGCACATAGTCGATCGCTTGGACGACCTCTGCGACCGTCGGCACCACGCCATCGCCGCCGATCGACGTCGAGCGGTAGGGCGCCTGATTGCCTGAGTGGACGGACGACGTCACGGTGAAGATCATGACTGTGCGCTTGCCGAGCGCATGTGCAAGATGCGCGAAACCGGTATCGACGCCCACGACGAGCGCCGACGCGTCGATCATCTGTGCGATGGCAGTCACGCTCAACTGCGGCAGCAGGTGCGCTTGCGGCGCCTGCTCGATGATCTTCTGTGCCTCTTCGCGCTCGGCTGGCGAACCCCAAGGCAAAACCACATGGAAACCGCGTTGGACGAGTTCCTTTGCCACCGCGATCCAATGTTCAGTGGGCCACTTTTTGTCGTCCTTGGATGTCGCATGAAACAGCACGGCAAGCGGGGCCCCGCCCGTATCGACGATCGGTTGATCCGGGCGCGGAATCCGCAGGTTGTAGACCGCGGGATTGTCGGCGCGATAGCCGAGCGCATCGGCTACCGTGTCACGCATGCCTTGCCACGCATTGACGTCCTGTCGCGGCACGAAGCGATGCGTATAGGCAAAAGCGGCGCCCTGTTCCCCGAGATTCTTCGAGTGATAACCATAGCGCCGCGCCGAACGCGTGAGAAACGCGATGATTGCGCTTTTATACACCCCGTGAATATCCATCACCGCGTCATAGCGGTGCGCGCGCAATTCCGATATCGACGCGAAAATCGCCTTGAAATCCGACCAGCGTCGCGCCTTTTTAAAACGACGCAGCGGCGCGCATAGCACACGGTCAATGCCTTCATTCCAATGCGCGACATCGGCGAACACTTCATCGCATGCCCAGTCGACCACGACGCCGGGAAAGGCGCGCTTCAAGTCCGCGACGACGGGCTGCGCCTGAATGACGTCGCCCAGTGACGTGACTTTGATGACGAGGATTCGCTTCATGGATAGCCCACAGATAATGTTTCGATGCCCGGAATCAAACCCGCGATCAAAAGCGTCGAAATGGGCATGGAATGGGATCGGCAAGTGCGGCATTCTAGCAGCGGCGGAACTCGAGAGGAATGCGGGCTTTGCGTCGGGCCAACTTGCAGTAAGGGAACGGTATACTCCTTTTCCTTTTGCATCGAGACCAGTGCAATGCCAGAACAGTTGCGTCCTTCGCCCCGGCCGACCTTGGGCGTTGCGATCATCGCGCTCAATAGCGCAACGCGGCTTGCGCAATGCCTTGAGGCCGCCGCATTTGCCGACGAGATCGTGGTGGTCGACGGCGGCAGCGCCGACGGCACGGCCGCCATTGCCGAAGCGCATGGCGCGCGCGTGATTGTCGAGCGCGAGTGGCCGGGCTTCGGTCCGCAAAAGAACCGGGCCTTAGCCGCGCTATCGACAGACTGGATTCTTTCCATCGATACGGACGAAGTCGTGACGCCTGAACTTGCGGCCTCGATTCGCGCCGCAATCGAGGCGCCGCGCGCCGATGTTTATGCAGTCGACCGCTTATCGAATTTTTGCGGCCATTGGGTGCGCCATAGCGGCTGGTATCCGGATTGGGTACCGAGACTTTTCAAACGCGGTGCGGCGCGCTTTTCAGACGATCTCGTGCATGAGCGGCTCGTATTCGAATCGCCTGCGGCAAATCTCACGGGCAAGTTGTTGCATTACTCCTACGATGACTTCGACACCGTGTTGCATAAACTCAACGCGTATTCGAGTGCCGGCGCACGTCAACGGCTTGACCGGGGCGCGCACGGCGGACTGGCGCGCGCCCTGGGGCATGGATTTTGGACCTTCGTGCGCAGTTACGTGCTTAAACGAGGGTTTCTCGACGGACGGGCCGGCCTTATAATCGCGATATCGAGCGCGGAGGGCAGCTATTATCGCTATCTGAAGCTAATGCTCGCGGGGGCCATTAAAAAGAAGTAGAAGCAGCGGGGCTAATGGCAAAGGTTGAAGATAACCAACCAGCATAAAAAGAAGTGAAAAATGGCAGATATAAAAAAGACCAACGACCTTATTTCGGTCATCGTCACGACCTATAACCGTCCTGATGCTTTGCAACTGGTGCTCGACGGATGCTTCGCACAGACGGATCGCAACTTCGAGATCGTGATAGCCGACGACGGCTCCGGCATGTCGACGCGCGAATTGATCGAGCGAATTGCACAACGGGCAGCGGTGCCCGTTACTCACGTCTGGCAACCGGACGAAGGCTTTCGCGCAGCAGCGAGCCGCAACAAGGGCATTGCGCGTGCACGTGGCAAGTATCTGATTTTCCTCGACGGCGATTGTGTGCCTCAACGCGATTTCATCGCACGGCACCGGGCGCTTGCGGCGCCGCGTACGGTTGTCACCGGCAGCCGCGTTTTGCTTGGCCAGAAGCTGACTAAAGCGGCGCTCGCCCGACGTCTGCCGATTTTCGAACTGTCGACATGGTTCTGGCTGCGCCAGCGCGCGACGGGGCAGATCAACAAGGTGCTGCCGTTGCTGACTCGGTTACCTGATATTTCCCGACGACGTGTAAATGGTTTCGTCTGGCGCGGCATCAAGACGTGCAATCTGGCCGCGTGGCGTTCGGACATCGAAGCGATAAACGGCTTCGACGAAACCTTCACGGGCTGGGGACACGAAGACGCCGATCTCGTGGTTCGCCTGCACAATTCGGGCGTCGCGAGAAAGAACGGATTCTGCGCGACGGAGGTGCTCCATCTGTGGCATGCACATGAAGCGCGAGACAGAGAAAAGCAAAACCAGGAACGTGTGATTGCCCGGCTTGCGCGGGGCACTACGCGCGCCGAGCGCGGGCTCCACGAACCGGAGCACGCCGTTGAAGAGAACCAGCACGCGGATGTGATCGACACACCGTCTTTATTGGAGCAATGAATTGCAAGTATCGATGCAGGACATCCGAAAAACTCCCTCGCACCGGATCACGGCTGCGCGTGTCTGCGCAGTCCTCGCGCTTTGCATGGTGCCGATATCGACAGCGGTGACTAACATAGCATGCGCGCTTTTTGTACTCGTGTTGCTTAGCGCTCCGGAGTTCTGGCGCAACCTGCCGTCAGTGCTTCGACACCGCTCGGCGCTTTCGGCGCTGCTATTGTTCGGCGCTCTGCTGGTCGGTGTGGGTTATACCGTGGCGCCGCATTCGGAAGCGTGGTCCTGGCTCGGCAAGTATGTGAAGCTGCTGATCCTGCCGTTTGCCGTCGTCGCTTTCGAAGACGCCGACGCGAACTGGCAGGCTATCGTGTGCCGCAGTCTGTTCGTGACGCTCGCTGTCGTCGCCGTGCTGTCGACGACGAACTACATCGGCCTGACCGCTCTCGGCCCCGCGCATAATCCGCTGGAGCCTGATACGCGTGCATGGGTGTTCAAGAATCGTATTTCAGGCGGCATGCTGAGCGCGCTTCTGTTCTACCAGGCCGCCGATCTGGCATTCACGGCACGCAGCTCCCGTTGGCGCCTCGTTCTGGCGGCGGTTGCCGCGCTCGCATTCGTCAACGTGCTCGTCATGCTTCAGGGCCGAACGGCGCAGATCGTTGCACTGATCTTCTTGCTCGTCGTGGCGGCACGGTTGTCGTTTGTTAACCGCAGCACGCTGCGCTTGCATCCGGTGCTTTGCGGTGCGGGTCTCATCGCGGTTGCTGGACTGACGCTGGTTGTGGCGTGTTCAGTGCCCAGCGGGAGATTGTTGCAGGTGGCCTCGGAAGTGCGCGAATACCGCCAGACAGATGCTATGACCTCGTCTGGTTTGCGTCTCGAGTGGTATCGCAAGAGCCTGGAACTGATCAAACAGAGGCCGGTTTTCGGATACGGCACGGCCGGCCTTGGCACCGAGTTCACGAAGTTGACTGCCGGCAAGACTGGCGCGGAAGGTTTGCCGACTCATAACCCCCATAACGAATATCTGCTGCTGGGCGTGCAGCTGGGCGGGCTCGGTATCGCGCTGTTTATCAATCTGCTCGCGCAAATCGCCCGTGATGCAATGGCGCTCGAGCGGCGGCCCCGACATTTGCTCCTGGCTTGGCTCGCCGCATTTGCGCTCGGTTGTCTCGCTAACTCGATGTTGCTCGACTTCACTGAAGGGCACATGCTGGTGCTGCTTGCCGGTATTCTGCTCGGCTGCGGCTATCGCCGCAGCGCTGCGACAAAAGATGAGCGTTTGAGCAGGCAGAGCGGAAGCGCTACACCGCGAGCTGCGTGAGAGGTGCGCGCCGAAGGGCGCGTACGCCTTTCGCTAGCGCTTGAGGCGTGTATCGAGCGGACACAGCTGATAAATAAACGGTTCGCTGCCAACATGAGCGGCATACCGCTCGCATTTCAACGACCGTAGCGACATCCCGTGTTGCATCAGGACTTCGTTAGTGCGAGCGGCTTCAGGGATATTCTGTTGCTCCAGGTCGCGCTTGTCGTCGTCGCGCAGTCCGAGGCGACATGTCCCGTCCGCATTGTTCTCCACGGCCGCGTGAAGGTGCAGTCGCGCGATTGTCCGTCGAACCATTCCGCAACCTGAGGGCGAGTCCATCAGGCCGAAGTGGCGCACGATCGAATCCACTCTCGCGACATTTGCGATGCGCCAGTTCTCGTAGCCCTTCATCACGACGAATGCGGGGCCCCCGCGTTGCTGGATCAGTGTCTTCACCTTCTCGTCATAGACCGGTGTCGTCGGGAACGCGTCCACTTTGACGAACGCGACGTTCGCCGGATAGAAAGACGCAAGCCAGCCCCAACCGGACGCAGCGCCGACGATCACGACCGTCGTATGCGCGGGATCTGCGAGTGCCGGCACCTCGGCGCGAAATGCGCGCCAGGCCCATCTCTCGTGGCCGAACGTCGGCGCGCCGCCCAATACGACAACCAGTGTTGCAACCACGAGCGCGCCAGCGGTAACACGTTTGCCCACACCGCGTTCAGGCAGAAGATCGACTAGCACCACGTACAACGCAAGCGGTGTCAGCACTTCCATTGCAACCGTGTACCGGTAAATGCTGAAAACCTTGAGCCAGACGATGTAGCCTACGCAAACGTACACAATCAGGAATGCCCGTTTCGCATCGATGGCCGACCTGGGCTCATTCGCGTTGCGGGCCCGCAGTGCACGCCATGCGGCAACGGGCGCCCAGACGATCAGACTGACGTATAGCAGTGCCCAGATAATCTGGTGAACATGGAGTTCCGTTACGCGCTGCGAATTCCACGAAAAAATGAACGGCCAGAGCAGCACTTCGTGCCAACTCGTCGGGAACCAGCGCGTGTCCGCGACAGCGACGGGCGGGACTAGATCATTCGGAAAGATGTTGCTGAACTGCGGAAACACCGGGTTGCGGAACATGTCCCACATCTTCATGAACCAGAACCCGGCGGTTGCGGCGATGCCGGCGAGTACCCCTAGTCCGACGAAGAACGCGGCGCGTAGTCTCGCCACGGCATGACCGGGCAAGGTGAGGCAGGCCGAGCAGATCGCGACTGGATAGACAGCATTGGTCAGCTTGAGCCCTGCGGCGCAGCCCGCCAACAGACCCGCCAGGAACGCAAACGCGAATGCGCGAACCGACAGGACCGTGAGTTGATGCCAGCGGTTCAGGATCAATGCGACGGCCGCGAGCACGAGTAGCGCAGTGGTATCGTCACCCATCGTATTGCCGATGCCAACGAGGAAATTCGCCGTCAGGCAGCCGGCGAGGGCGAGCAGCAGGGGCGTCCGGTAACGCTCATCTGGCGACAAACCGCTTAAGATGCTGCGCGCGATCTCGAGCACAAGCACAAACACGAGCACGTGCAGCACACCCAGCGCGAAACCAACGAAGGGGGCGGGCAGATACTTGTAGAGCAACCATGGAACGACATCGAGCAACGGATTGAAATACGTCTGCATGCCCGCCGGCGCAATGTCGATTTCCAGCTTGCCGTTCAGCAGAGCGAACGCGTTATAGAGGTGATAGTTCAGCTGATCCCAGTTGCGATCCTGCCCAAGCCACAGCGAGTAAACGCCAAACAGGAGCGGCACGAGAAAACGCGCACGCCGCCACGCTTCTCTGCTGTTCAAATCGATTGTGCGCAAGCGAGCAAGTCGACTGCAAGTGCGACGCAAAAGGCCGGACCTGGAAGCAGTTTGCATCTTTTAATGCCCCGGTTTATAGACCCAATGCCGGGCCACCAGAAAATTGAAAACGAGCCCCGCAAGCGACCCCGCTGCCACCGCGAACAACGGCAGCATCGCATTCTTCGGCAACACCGCGATCGCCGCGCAATACGCGCCGTAGTTGACGAGCCCTCCGCCGCACATTGCAAGCAGATAGCGTCCGCCTTCCCGCCAGATCGAACCGCCCCTGGCCGGCGCAAACGTAAACCGCCGGTTCAGCTGCCACGTCGTATAGACCGCGGCAAGAAACGACACCGCCCGCCCCAAGTAATACCCCGCGCCGAGATGCAGACACAAATAAAGCACCGAAGCGTCGACAACGAACCCAACCGTGCCGACAATGACGAATCGCAAGAGCTGACTATTCATTCGGTAAAGACGCCGATTGCCGGATCGCGTTCGAAGGAGCGCCCACGCTCAGATACGCAAACCGTTTGGCTTCCGCGCGGCCGCGCGTAACCGTATCGAGCACGAGGCCGCAAACGAGCAGCAATGTGCCGAACAACATCAGCGCGGCGCACAGCAGGGCGGTCGGCAGCCGCGGCACGAGCCCCGTTTCGACGTAGGTCTCGAACACCGGCACCGCAAGCAGTATCGACGCAAGCGCGCACACGGCAAATCCGATCGAAAAGAACAGCAATGGTTTCTCGACCTTGAAGAGACGCAGGATCATCAGCAGGATGCGGACACCATCGCGATACGTGTTGAGCTTGCTGGCCGAGCCTTCCGGCCGCGACCGGTAAGCGGTGCTGATCTCGGCCACGGGCATCCGCAATTCGAGCGCATGCACGGCGAGCTCGGTTTCGATCTCGAAGCCCGTCGAATGCGCGGGAAACGACTTCACGAAGCGGCGCGAGAAGATCCTGTACCCAGACAGCATGTCGGAAAACGAATTGCCGAAAATGCGCGCCGCGAAACGTGTGAGCATCGCATTGCCGAAGCGATGGCCGCGCCGGTACGCGAGTTCTTCATCGGAAACGCGCGCGCCGACCACCATATCGAGGTCTTCGTCGATCAGCCGGTCGATAAACGCCGGAGCATCGGCCGCGTCATACGTATCGTCGCCGTCGACAAGCACATAGACGTCCGCATCGACATCGGCGAACATGCGGCGCACGACATTGCCTTTTCCCTGATAGGCAACGCGCCGCACGATCGCGCCGGCCTTCGACGCTCGTTCGATGGTCCCGTCGGAAGAGTTATTGTCGAACACATAGACGCGCGCGCCGGGCAATTGCGCCGCAAAGTCCCGGACCACGGCCTCGATCGTCGCTTCTTCGTTGTAGCAAGGGATCAGAACGGCGACATGGGCCGCAGAGATATTTTTCATTGAGTAGCTGGTCGTCGGCGGCAAGCGCGGCACCCCGTGGACGGCCGCGGCGGATTCACGCTTCGCTATAAGGCACGGCTGTAAGCGGCGGTTATTTTCTCATGAGTCCGCGCGCACGCGAAATCCAGTCATTCTGACCGTACCTGTAAGGCAATTCAGGTATGCATGACACGTAACCGTCTTGCGTATCGGGTAAAATCGTCTTCAGCCCGGAATTTCAAGGAAAAATTACCGTGAACCTAAGGCTGAGATCCTGGGTCGGGGAAGTGCTGTCCGCTTTTTGCGCCGTGCTTCTGTTCGTCGTGATGTTCGATCACATGATGGCGATCAAATTCGCCGCCATCGCCGTCGTTGTCGCGATCACCGTCTTCCTCATCGTTCATTCGCTCGTGCACGCGCCGCGCGAGGTCCGCTTTCCGTTGTCGCTGCCGCTCGGCCTGTGGGCCGGATGGGCGCTGCTATCAACAATCTGGAGTGTCGACCCGCAAGCGACGCTGCATGCGTGGCTCGATGAAATCGCCTACCCGGGCGCCTGCTTTTTCGCGTTCTGGCTGCTCGGCCGCGAGGCGATGCATCAGCGGCGCATGCAGGCCGCGTCGTGGCTCGCGTGCGGCGCGCTCGCAGTGGCGAGCGTCGTCGGCTTCCATTTTCTCGATCCCGCTGCACCGAAGCCGGGCCTGCTGCACTTTTACGCGCGCGTCGGCCATACGAGCACGGTCGCGCTGATGGCAATCTCCGTGTTCGCCGCGATGGCGGCCGTGCGCAACACGCGGCTGCTCGGCGTGGTCGGTGTCCTGTTTTGCGTCGTGATCGGCGCGGCGACACTGAACCGGTTCTTCTGGATCGCGCTGGCAGTCGTCGGCGTCGTGCTGTTGTGGCCGCACGCGGGCTCGAGGCAAGCGCGGCGCCGCGCATATCTGATGCTCGGCGCAATGCTCGTCGCCATTGCTTGCGCGACGCTGCTGAGCAACCAGATGCGCTTGATGGCGCTCGTGCCGGCAGCGATCGCGCAGGGCAGCGGCACGAGCGTGACGCAGCGCCCGGCCGATGCGCCGCTTGCCGATTCGTATCGCGCCGCGAGTGGTGCAGCGTCGCAGGATCTGCTCGAACGCCTGGACCATCTGGGCGGCATCGACGCGGCGACTTCGCACGACACGCGTCCGAAAATCTGGGCCTTCTATGCGAGTCAGTTGCATAAACATCCGTGGCTAGGCGTCGGCTTCGGCAAGCCGCTGCCCGCGCTCGCCTATGGGCATCTGGTTCCTGCTGCGCTGTTCAAGCTAGACGAGAACGTAAAGACGCATGCGCATAATCTGTTTCTGAACACGCTTCTGCAAACCGGCGTAATCGGTCTTGCACTGCAGCTCGTGCTGTTCGCGAGCATTGGCCGGCGCTTTTACGCGGTGCGCGTCACGCGCCCGATGCTGTGCCGGGCAGGTCTTGCGCTTCTGCTCGGCATGCTCGCAAAGAATATGACCGACGACTTCATGTGGCAGTCGACCGCGCTGATGTTCTGGGCATGCTGCGGCTGGCTGCTCGGCCAGTGCGAAGCGGCCACCGCGCGGCGCGCCAGTCCGGGCGTGCGCGATGCCGGCCAGCGCTTTGCGCATGAACGGCCGGCGGCGCCGCTCGCGGTGCACTCGAAGCAAGGCGAACTGCAGATCTGAGGTCCGTCGTACAACATCGCGCGCAACGCGTTCACCCCAAAGCGACGCCCGCTTAAACCTTCGTATCACCCTGCTCAACTTTCGTGTAGCGCGATGTAACACGTTGGTGGAATGGCTCCTGTCCGGATAACGCGCTAACGTAGCGAAACCGCCTCAATTGAAGTGGCCTTCGCGGATTGCAACGCGCGAGGACCTCCACGAGCGACGATGGGGGGACTGCTCGATGCACGCGAAACACAGCCGGACCGATCCGTGGTCGCAGACCTTGTGTCTGCTCGATTCGCTATCGTGTGCGGAAGAAACATCATCGGGCCAGAGCCTCGCCCGCTCATCGGGCGCCAGGGTTTCCGCGCGCCGCAGCGCGCACCGCCGCGCTGCCGCGGTTGCCTGCGCGTCGGATAAACGCGGCGCGCACATCAAGGTGCTCGAGCGGCCGACCAGCAGGACCGCCATCGTCACATGGGGCGATCCGACCTCGTGTCATTACGGCGATCAGGTCTGGCGCGTTGCGCGAGCGTCCAGTGACGGCTATTGTGCTTTGAGCGGGCAGCAGATCCGCCGGGGCGACGTGGTCTATCGTCCGTCGCACTATCGGCTTGCACCGGCCAATGCCGGCTCGATGATGCTCGCGGCATGCGTGCTCGTCGCGCCGATCGGCGAAGAAGTCTGCGAGCCGGAGCTTGAACTTGAAGCCACAGGTTGAAAACGAAGCGGGTTGAAGAAAAGAAGTCAACGAAGAAAGTAGATCAGCAGCAAAGAAACGGGCGCCGCCGGCGCCCGGAAAACTAAACACCCTTGGCAACGATGGAGGTTCACGTGAATAAGCCGTTGAAGATGTTGGTCGGTACCAGTATTGCCCTGATGATGTCGTTTGGCATCCAGGCCGCGCATGCGCAGGACGACACCGCGGCGTCCGCGCCGATGGCGAAGCCGACCCATAAGCAGAAGTGGCATGCCGATCACAAGCTTGAAGGTCAGGTGCGGCACGCACTGACGACGCACAAGATCGAGTCGTCCGACATTCGTGTGGTGGCGCGCGGCGGCGTCGTGACGCTGGACGGCACCGTCCAGGACGAGTCGCAGATCGCACAAGCGGCGACCGTCGCGCAAAGCGTGACGGGCGTCAAGTCGGTGAAGAACAACCTCAGCAAGCACGAAGCAGGCAACTGATCTCGTGTCGGATCCAGCCGGCGGCATCTGTCGATCAGCGCGACTTCGACAGATCCGGCGGCTGGTCTTGCAGAATGAAGTAGCGGTTGTTTTCGCGGCACTGAGTTTGACGATTCAATGGCGCAAATCGCCGCTATTCATATTTGCGCCGGTTATGCACGGCCTGGTATTAATCGATTGAATTGGGCCTGCATATAAGGCGGGAGAAAGAAAGCGCGCGAATACGGTTTCTGCAGCGCTATGCAATTTGAATAATTCGACTACTTGATGCGAGTCATCGACGTGCCGCCGCACAATGGGCGGTTTTGCTATACGTTTGTATGATTTGCGGGCCGCATCCCGCGATCTATTCTCTTGCAAGCAAAGAGAAAAAGGCACGGCCTGGATCCGTAAATTTGCAGAGTTATTCTCCAGACTCAGGGTCCGCCGCGTGGATACGTCCCACATTGTTAGCATTGTCGATGACGACGACGCGGTGCGCCTCGCAACCGCAAGCCTGATCCGTTCGTTTGGCTGGGATGTCAACGATTTTGCGTCCGCAGAGGCCTATCTCAGTTCCGGCCAGATCGATCAAACTTCGTTTCTGATTTCCGATATCCGTATGCCGGGAATGTCGGGCATTGAATTGCTCGATTGCCTAATGAAACAGGGCTGCGCGCCGCCGACCATATTCATCACCGCTTTTCCGACCGCCGTTCTGCATGCGCAAACCCAGGCGCAAGGCGCATTGGCGCTGCTCGAAAAACCGGTCGACGCAAACGTGATCGCGCACTGGTTGACCACCGCGCTCGGTAGTCCATAGAGCATCGTTAGCGTCGTGCCGCTGCGATCGGCGCGATCGGCTCAGTTAACTGCCTCGGTCAGCCGCCTCAGTCGGAGCGTCGCCCGTCGGGCCGCGACGCACGCGTGTTACGACGCACGTTCACCGTGCGTGCCGATGCCGATCGCTTCCGCTTTCCTGACGAGATCGGCTACCGAGCGCGCTTCCATCTTCTTCATCACCTGGCCGCGATGGATCTTCACGGTGATCTCGGAGAGTTTCATTTCCGCGGCGATCTGCTTGTTCATGAGGCCGACCACCACATATTCCATGACCTGCTGTTCGCGCGGCGTGAGCGTGTTGTAGCACGAGCGCACCGATGCAACGGCCTGCTCTGCGTCGATGCGCTTCGCGTCCTGCGCGAGCGCATGCGCGACCGCGTCGAGCATGTCCTGATCGCGAAAGGGTTTGGTAAAGAAATCGAGTGCGCCTGCTTTCATGGCCTTGACCGACATTGCGATGTCGCCGTGTCCCGTCATGAAGACGATCGGTATGCGCATATCGGTCTTCGCGGCTTCTTCCTGGAATGCCAAACCGCTTTCGCCGCGTAAACGGACATCGAGTACGAGACAGCTCGGCGCGTCCGATTTCGGGTAATCGAGAAACGCACGCGAAGACGCGAAGGTTTCCACGCGCAGGCCGACCGAGCGCAACAAGGCGCCAAGCGCGGTGCGCATCGCTTCATCGTCGTCGACGACATAGACCACCGACGGCGCCGCCTGCGCCGTCACGCTGGTCGAAGTTGAAAGCATTTGCTGCGAATTCATGTGCCCCTCCAACTGTAGCGGGAGACCCTACCGCATCTCATTAGCCGCTGTCGGTTATTTGATGTCAAGTTTGCATGCAGTATAGATACTAGTTGTTTCGCTTTTGCTGTTAAAGCAGTTCGGCGGAAAAAATATTCCTGTATGCGTGGCTACGCCGCGACATTGGTGTCGGTTATACGATGTTTTTTGCAAGCGGGGGCAGGATGCACTCGAATGTCGCACCGTGCGTTTCGTTGTTGAAAGCCGAAATTCTGCCGCCGTGTGCATCGATGATCGAACGGCAGATCGACAGGCCCATCCCCATGCCATGCGCCTTCGTACTGAAGAATGCATCGAAAAGGCGTTCCGCGTGGCCAAGGGCGATCCCGCTGCCGCAGTCGCGCACCGCGAGCTGAACATCGCCGTCCGCCGTGAGGGCGGTCTCGATCGACAGCTCGCGCGCCCATCCGGTCACGCCGTCCATCGACTGAATCCCATTCATCACGAGATTGATCAGCACCTGCTGCAACTGAACGCGGTCGCCGAGCACCGGCGGCAGGAGCGGCGCGAGCCGTACGCGCAGCGACACCTGGTGGCTCAGCACTTCGCGCTGCGTGAGCGAGACGACGTCGTTGACGACATCGTTGAGCTCGAGCGGCACCCTTTGCCCCGTGTCCTTCTTCGCGAGCGTGCGGATACGCCTCACGATTTCGGTCGCGCGCCGTCCTTCGCCGATGATACGGCTGACGCCCGCGCGCACCTCGTCGGGTTGCGGCGCGGGATTGTCGAGCCAGCGCAGGCACGCTTCGCCGTTCGTGACGATCGCCGCGAGCGGCTGTCCGACTTCGTGCGCGATCGACGCGGACAGCTCGCCGAGCGTCGTCACGCGCGTGACGCGCGCAAGCTCCGCCTGTGCGTGGTGCAGTTGCTGCTCCGATTGCCGCGCTTGCGTCACATCCATGATCGCGCCGGCGTAATGCAGCCGCTCGGGCTCGTCTTTCATCACATGCGCGACCACGTGCAGGTATTTCACCGCCCCGTCCGGCAACACCAGACGAAACTCGAAGTCGAAATCGTGCTTGTGCGTCGACGCGCGGCCGATCGTGTCGCGAAACCGTTCGACGTCGTCGGGATGCACGCGTTGCAGCACGAGTTCGAGCGTCGGCACGATGCCCGGATCGAACTCGAAAATCCGGAACGTTTGTTCGGACCAAAGCACCTCGCCGCTCCATACGTTCCAGCCGAAACTGCCTGTGCGGCTCAAGCGCTGCGCTTCGGCGAGATAGGTCGCCTGGCTGCGCCGCAGCGCTTCTTCGGCCTGTTTGCGCGCGGTGATGTCGTTGCCGGTCTCGAGTATCGTGGCGGCTCGCCCGCTGCCGTTACGCTGCAGCGACCAGCGGCTCGCGATCACGAGCACCGTGCCGTCGCGCCGCGTATGAATCAGTTCGCCGTCCCAGCGGCCGGTGCGCAGCAGCGTGGCGGTCACTTCCTCGAGCGACGTCGGAAACCGCGTCTTGAGCAGCAGATGAATGTTCTCGCCGATCGCATCGCGTTTCTTCCAGCAGTACATCTCCTCGGCGCCGTAATTCCAGAACAGGATCGTGCCGTCCATGTCGCGCACGATAATCGTGTCGTGCGTGAGATCGAGCAGCCGCGCCTGTTCGAGTTGCGTCACGCCGAGCATGCGCGCATGCCGCACGAGCCCGGTGATCGCGAACGCCGCGATCAGATACGTTACTAATGCGGGAACGTCCTGTTTGTACTGGATTTCGAAGGTAAGGACCGGCGCGATAAAGAAGTAGTCGATAAACAGCACGGCCATGATGGAAAGCCCGATCGACATCACGAAGCTGCCCACGAGCGAAATCAGCACGACCGCAATCAGAAAGATCGACTCGGCGGCAATCGGATTCAGGCCAAGCTTGTAGCACACCCAACCGAGCAGGCCGAGCGCGACGAATCCGCCCGCCCAGCCGAACGCAAGCCGGCGCAGCGTATCGGACGGATGAGAGAGATCGGCGCGCACCCAGCGCACCCATACGTCTCGCCAGCGGTTGCTGCGTGGTGTCGCTTCAAAGAGCGAAGTCATGGCTTCCGGACAAGGTCACAAAGTCACTCGATGGTCGATGCGGTAGCTGGACGTTGCCGATCCGGGTGCGCCTTTGGTGTGATCACGATGCGTGGTCGCTGCGTGGTCAGGGGGCGGCCGTGTTGCATCAGGCGACGTGTCGGTTCGAGACGGGCGTCAAGCTGATCTTACCTGCGCGCGCGTTTCGCATATATCGAAGGGGAAAGCTATTCAGTCGAAAACGAAAAACCGTGCGATTCTTGAATGGAATTGTATGAGGAAAGCGCGGCGACAGGAATGAACTGCGGCGGCTTTGACGACACGTGTCGTATCGGCCGCCATGCCGGCGCAGGCACAGTGGTATTCAGTTTAGCGCGCGCACGTCTTCGTCTGTGCTCGCATTCGCGTAGCTCTTCAGCGCACCTTCGAGTTCTTCGCCGAGCAGGAAAATTTCCTCGGCATAGCCGGCGGCGACGCGGCCTGCTTCGGTGAGCTGTACATTACGCCCGGCGCGCTCGAACAGCTGGCAGCCGAGGCGCGCTTCGAGCACCTTGATCTGGCCGCTCAGCGTTTGCGGCGTGATATGAATCCGCTGCCCGGCACGGATCATGCCGCCGGTGCGTGCGGCCATCCAGAAGTAGTACAGGTGTCTGAAGTTCATGGCGATCTCTCCACAGCGGCGCCGGATACTAGTCGCGCGGTTTGTCGAGCAACTGCGCATTCAGCTTGTGCGTTTCGAGTTCGAGCAGACGCGCCTCCACATCGCAACGGCGTCGATGGTCGGCCGTATCGCGGTCGCGCGTGAAAACCCCGAGCAGAGCGGCGCGCGTGCGTGCAAGAAGACCGGGCGCTGCGGCGGCGGTCGCGCCTATGCTCTGCATCGATGCGCTGCTCGTCGAGGCATGCGTGCGCGTGCCGAAGTCGATGCGCAGCACGGCCGTTTCGGCTCGAGCGGGGCAGTGTGAAAGCGGTTCGGATTTCATGGCGTTTCTCCTGGCAACCGGGACGGTTCTACGTGTCGCGTGGCGCGGGCCCGGTGTCGCTGTAAAGGCCCGCGCGGCGTTCAGAACGAATAGCCGTGACGTTCGATGCGTCGCATGCGCAGCTCGACGTCGGCCAGGTCGGAGGCCTGAGCAAGATAGTCGTGACGGCGCCGCTCTTCGGCGCGTTCGATCCATTCGCCCAGCTTTTCGAGGAAATACGCAAACATGATGTCTCTCCAATCACTCGTGAAACACTCGCGGTCCGGCGGATGTGCGGCCGCGATCCAGTCGACGTGCTCGGGAACCGATCGATTTGCCCGGTCCGCTGAGGCTGGATCAGGCGTGGCCCGTCGATGGCCTGCATCGTAGAGATCGAGAATGAGGCGAAAGTGAGCATCGCGAAGGATCTGTGCGGCAAGCGTGTATGAAGCGTTTCCTGTGGCCTCGTGCGTGTGTTGCTTCGAACGAACCGAACCGATCATCAGAAAAATTCGACTGTTCGCCGCGCACGCGGCACCGTAGATTGGTGGCTACCCATTTGGGATCGGAATGTGACCTCGAAGGAGACGTCCACCATGGAAATCAGCATTCAAACCTCGGGCCTTTGTCTATCGCGTCGCGAATCGGACGCGCTGCGCGAGCATGTGCATTCGCGCATCAGGGAAAGCTTCGCGCGTATCGCGCGGCGCATTTCGCACGTGAGCGTGCATCTCGAAGATGTCGACGGACCGCGCGGCGGCGGCCACGCCATGCATTGCCTCGTGAAGGTCGGCATCGGCGGCGCGACCGCGGCGCTCGCGCAAGGGCGCGACCGGAATCTGTTCGCGCTCGTGAATCGCGTATCCGCGTGTGCGGCGGGCAATACGCTAAAGCGCCTGAAGCGGCGCATCGACATCGCGTCGTTCAGGCGGAAGAACGGGCCTGCCGATAATGGTCCCGCGGAGAATGAGCCCGCGCCGGATGAGCCGAGCTTGCCTGCCGGACCGATCTGCAGTCGCGGCGATTGATATTCGAGGCCAGCGCAAGCTTCGGGCAACGCTGAAGCGAACCTCGAGCAGGTGCATCGAAGGGTGATGTGCGAAGGCTGCATCACCCTTTTTCGTTTGCGTGCAGCACCTGTCGCAATCGCTACGACTGCGGCGCCCACGCCCCCGAAACGATGTTGCGCGCCGATTTCACGATCTTCACCGGCACCGACTTGTACGACGGCGTGCGGCTGCGCTTGTCGTACGCGTAGAGCGGCACGAGCGGATTGGCCTCCGGGTAGTAGGCGCCGCAGCAACCGTCGGGCAACTGATACTCGACCACTTTCATGTTGCGCACGACGCGCTCGATGCCGTCGTTCGACATCGCAACGAGATCGACGAGATCGCCCGGATGCAGATTGCGCTTTCTGATTTCCTCCGAGTTGACGAACACGACGTCACGCTGGCCGAACACACCGCGATAGCGGTCCGACAACGAATAGAGCGTCGTGTTGTACTGATCGTGGCTGCGCATCGTGGTGAGCCACAGGCCTTCGTCGTCGCCGTGCCACGGGTCTTCGTCGAGGCCTTCGAACACCGCGAAGTTCGCCTTGCCGCTTGCCGTCGCCCAGATCCGTTCGCGCGCGGTCGATCCGAGATGAAAGCCGCCGGGCACGCGAATGCGCGCGTTGTAGGCCTCGAATGCGGGGAACACCTTTTCGATCGCATCGCGAATGCGGTCGTAGTCGGCGACGAGCGCTTCCCATGGAACCTTCGAGGTGTCGCCGAGCGTCGCGCGCGCGATGCCCGCCACGATCGCCGGTTCGCTCTTCAGATGGTCCGAGGCCGGATCGTTGATGCCGGCCGATGCATGCACCATCGACATCGAATCTTCGACCGTGATCGATTGCGGCCCGGTTTCCTGAATATCGACTTCGGTACGCCCAAGGCACGGCAGAATCAGCGCTTCTTTGGCGTGCACGAGATGGCTGCGGTTGAGCTTGGTCGAAATATGGACGGTCAGGTCGAGCTTGCGCATCGCGTCCTGCAGGCGCGGCCAGTCGGGAATCGCCGCGGCGAAATTGCCGCCGAGCGCGACAAACACCTTGCAGTCGCCGGCAAGCATCGCTTCGAGTGTCCCGACGACGTCGCGTCCATGCTGCGGCGACGGCTTGAAGCCGAACGTCTGTTCGATGCGATCGAGCCACTCCCTGGCGGGCTTTTCGGTGATGCCGACCGTGCGGTTGCCTTGCACGTTCGAATGGCCGCGCACCGGGCATATGCCCGCGCCCGGCCGCCCGATATTGCCGCGCATCAGCGCGAGGTTCGCCATCTGCTGCACGTTTTCGGTGCCGCGATGATGCTGCGTGAGCCCCATGCCGTAGACGAGGATCACGCTTTTCGCTTCCATATAAACGTTGGCGACGGCCGTCAGGTCCGAGCGCCGCAAGCCGGACGCATGCTCGATCGCTTCCCAGTCCGTTGCGCGCAAGTCGTCGACGAGCTTTTCGAAGCCGACCGTATGGCCGCGAATAAAGTCGACGTCGATCTTGCGCGGCTGGTCTTGCGCAATCGCTTCGTCGTCGGCTTCGATAATCGCCTTCATGATGCCTTTCAACGCGGCGACATCGCCGCCCACGCGCACCTGATACAGCGGATTGCTGATCGCAGTCCACGAGAGCGTAACCATTTCGACGGGATTCTGCGGCGCCTGGAAGCGCTCGAGCGCGCGTTCGCGAAACGGATTGAACGAGATGATGCGCGCGCCGCGCCGCGAAGCGTCGTGCAGGCTCGTCATCATGCGCGGGCTATTCGTGCCCGGGTTCTGACCGAAAATGAAAATCGCGTCCGCATGGTCGAAGTCTTCGAGCAGCACGGTGCCTTTACCGACGCCGATCGACTCGGGCAGGCCGACGCTCGTCGCTTCGTGACACATGTTCGAACAATCGGGGAAATTGCCGCTGCCGTATTCGCGCGCAAACAGCTGATAGAGAAACGCGGCTTCGTTCGATGCGCGGCCCGACGTATAGAAGTCGGCCTGGTTAGGCGAATCGAGCGCATTGAGGTGCGAGGCGATGAGCGTGAACGCGTCGTCCCAGCCTATCGGCACATAGCGGTCCGACGCGCTGTCGTAGACCATCGGGTGCGTGATGCGGCCCGCCATCTCGAGGTCGAAGTCTTCCCACGCGCTTAGCTCGGTAACGGTGTGATTTGCGAAGAAGCCCGGTGTGCAGCGGTCCGCGGTCGCTTCCCACGCGACGGCTTTGGCTCCGTTTTCACAGAACTCGAACGACGACGTATGTTTCGGATCGGGCCACGCACAGCCTGGACAATCGAAGCCTTCCGGCTGATTCATCCGCAACAGCGTACGCGCGCCGAATACCGGAATGCCCTGTTCGGCGAGCGCTTTGCCTGTTGCCTTCAGCGCGCCCCATCCGCCGGCCGGTTCGCGATAGATGCGGATCGATTTCCTTTCTGCCATGGTGACCTCTTAAGCGCAAGACGATGGTGATGTTGAACGAAGCGATGTTATGCAGAGGCACGCCAACGGTCTTTCAAGATCGCCGATGGTTTTTCGAAACACACGTAAGGCCGCGACTGCGAGACATGCGGCATCGCACCGCTAGTGATGCGACGCCCACTGGACGAGCAGATGGAACGGCAGCACGACGATAAAGGTCACGCCGAAGCCCGCACACCAGAGGATCACGAGCCACATGATCTTGTTCGCGAGGCTGCGCGGCCGGGCCGCGGGGTGCGCGGCCGCGTGCTCGACGATCTGCCTCGCTGCGTCTTCGGCGATCGGCGGCTCGATAGCGTTTTGAGCAGCGTGTTGAACGGCGGATTGCGACATCTTCAAACTCCTTCGGCACGGACATGCGAATTCATGCACCTGGCTTCAGTGCCTTTCGGCATAGAACCGGGGCGTGCGCTATTCGTAACGTGCGCCCGGTTCGACCTTGCCGCGGAATACCCAATAGCCGGCGGTCGTATAGACGGTGATGATCGGAATGATGATGACCGCGCCGACGAGCGTGAACACCTGGCTCGCATGCGGCGCGGCTGCGTCGGCAAGCGTGATCGTGTTCGGAATTGCATAAGGCCAGATGCTGACGAGCAGCCCGATATAGCCGAGCAGGATCAGCGCGAGCGCGAGTACGAACGGCATCGCGTCGCTGCGCCGCTTTACCGCCGCATACATCCACGCGGCGACGACCAGCACGAGAATCGGCACCGGATAGAGCCGGTAGCGGAACGGCGACTCGAACCAGCGCGCGGCGATATGCGGATCGGTCAGCGGCGTCCAGATCGATACCGCGGCGATGAAGCCGAGCAGCACGATGGTGAGCGGGCCGATCAGGCCATGCATGCGCTGCTGCAGATCGCCGCTCGTTTTCAGCACGAGGTAGCCGCAGCCGAGCAGCGCATAAGTGGCCATCAGCCCCATGCCGGTGAATACGCTAAACGGCGTGACCCAGAAGAACGGGTCGCCGGAGAACACGCCGTTGGTCGCCGGAATACCGTGCAGATAGGCGCCGAGAATGACGCCCTGAAAAAACGTGGCGCCGGCCGAACCGCAGATGAAGGCCAGATTCCACAGGTTTTTCGAACGCGTCGCCTTGCCGCGGATTTCGAACGAGACGCCGCGAAAGATCAGGCAGATCAGCATGAAAATGATCGGCAGGTAGAGCGCGGACAGCACGATCGCATAGACCGTGGGAAAGACCGCGAGCAGCGCGGCGCCGCCGAGCACGAGCCAGGTTTCGTTACCGTCCCAGACCGGTGCGATCGTATGCATCATCATGTCGCGCTCGGCATCGTCGGGGAAGAACGGAAAGATGATGCCGATACCGAGATCGAAACCGTCGAGCGCGATATACATGAAGATGCCGAGCGCAATGATTGCCGCCCAGATTGTGGTGATGACCATGCGTGCCTCCGTGCCTGGCTTCAGTGTGCGAGTGAGCGATGAAGCGGGCGTATGTAGCGATCCTGTGATACGGGCGTTCAACGCGAAACCTGAACGGGCTGCTTTTATTCCGCGACGGCCAGCGGGCGCCGGCCGGTTGGCGAGTCGTAGCTCGTCTGTTCGGCGGGTTTGCGCTCGTCGATTGCAGACGGTCCGAGACGGATGAATTTCACGATGTAGAAGATGCCGGTGCCGAACACGAGGAAATAGACCATCACGAAGATCAGCAGCGAAATGCCCGCTGCTTGCGGCGTGATCGGCGACACCGCGTCGGCCGTGCGCAACTGCCCGTAGACGACCCACGGCTGACGCCCGACCTCGGTCGTGATCCAGCCCGCGACGAGCGAGATAAAGCCCGTCGGCCCCATTAGCACCGTCAGCCAGTTGAACCAGCGTGTTTCGAAGAGGCGCCCGCCGCGCCGCAGTACGGCGCCGATCAGCGCCGTCAGGATCATCAGCATGCCGAGGCCGGCCATGATGCGGAAGGTCCAGAAAATGATCGACGAATTCGGCCGGTCTTCCTTCGGAAACTCCTTGAGGCCCTTGATTTCGCCATCCCATGAATGCGTGAGGATCAGGCTGCCGAGGTGCGGGATCTGGATCGCGTAACGCGTCACTTCGGCATTCATGTCGGGAAAGCCGATCAGGTTCAGCGCCGTGCCGCCGTGCTCGGTTTCCCACAGGCCCTCGATCGCAGCGATTTTCGCGGGCTGATACTTGCGCGTGTTGAGCCCGTGCTGGTCGCCGACGAACGCCTGGATCGGCGCAAGAATGAGCAGCAGCCACAGCGCCATCGAATACGTGGTCTTCACGGCCGCATCGCGCCGGCCTTTGAGCAGGTGCCAGCCGCCCGTCGCCGCGACCACGAGCGCCGCCACGATAAACGCGGCGAGAGTCATATGCGCGAGGCGATACGGAAACGACGGATTGAAGATGATCTTCAGCCAGTCGACCGGAACGACATGGCCGTTCTCGATGATGAAGCCCTGCGGCGTCTGCATCCAGCTGTTCGATGCCAGAATCCAGAACGTCGAGATCAGCGTGCCGATCGCCACGAGCAGCGTCGCGCCGAAATGCATCCTGGGTCCGACCTTCTCCCAGCCGAACAGCATGACGCCGAGAAAGCCCGCTTCGAGAAAGAACGCGGTCATCACTTCGTAGGTCAGAAGCGGGCCCGTGATCGGCCCGGCGAAATGCGCGAAGCCCGACCAGTTCGTGCCGAACTCGTAAGCCATCACGACACCCGACACGACACCCATGCCGAAGCCGATGGCGAAGATCTTCGCCCAGTAATGGCAAAGCTCCTTGTAATGCGGCTTGCCTGTCTTGAGCCATGCGAACTCGAGCACCGCGAGAAAGCTTGCGAGTCCGATGCTCAATGCAGGAAAAATGATGTGCATCGAAACGGTAAACCCAAACTGGATGCGGGAGAGTTCTAGAGCGCTCGGATTCATCGTCGTACCCTGCTGTCTGTATTGCGTTCTCGAGACGGGATACGCTGCAATGCGAATGCCTGGCCTTGCGCATCGGCACACATTGGGGGCGAAACGCGTTTCCCACGGATTCCCGCAAGATATATGCGCACTTCGGGCGACGATAGTCTACGGGTGTAGCGCCCGGATAAACGAAGGTTTAGGGTACACCGGTGCGCGCCGAGGCGTGGTTTTCACGGGGCCGCGCCAGTCAAGGCGGCGCGCGATGTTTCGCGAATCGACGAGCGGCGCGCGGCCGGGCCGTCGGCCGCAGTACGAAACGTGCGTTAAAGAAATTTTCCGGACTTCAGTGCAACCGGACGGCACCCGTCGCCATCGCAGCAGTTGCCCATCAGGTAGGCGAGCAGCGCATTGATTTCGTCGTAGCGCGCGGCATAGATCACCGAGCGGCCTTTGCGGTGCCGCGTGACGAGCTTCGCATCGAGCAGCCGCTGCAGATGAGGCGACAACGAAGGGGCGGGCGAGTCGACGAACGACGCGAGCATGTCGGCGGAGAGTCCCGCGGGCCCGAACTGGACCAGCGTGCGGAATACCGTGAGCCGCGACTCCTGCGCAAGCGCGTGAAGCGCGGTGAGAGCGTGGGTCGTTTCCATGATGATCTGTCTTTGCGCGGTATCGGCGGCGCGAGCCGTCTTGCCGCCGCTGTCATTTACGCGGTGGGAATGGGCACGCCCAGCGATTGCTTCGGCATGCAAAGTACGATCGCCGAAGCCGTGTCGTCGACGAATTCGATCAAAACATGCGTCACGTCGCCGCGCATGGCGGCGCCGACGTTCGCGTAACCGGTTGCCTGCATGGTCGGCCTTTGTCGAGTGTCTGTTGAGTGTCTGTCATGTATTGTCCTTGCACTCTAAACACGCTTCGCTTTCGCTTTATTCCGCTTGCCGTGCGCGGCTAGGGCGCGGCTAGGGCGCGGATGCCGATCGATGAAAGTTGCAGAGCAGGCGCGCATGCCGCTACCCGCACACGGCGCCGCGCGCCCCACATAGGAGGAATTTCGCCGTCCGATATGTCGCGCGTCATGAAACGCGGTACGCAGGCGAGACCTTGAGTTGGGATCCCGAAGACAATCCGTACGCGAAGCAGCTATCTGCATAACGGTGGTGCCAGCCTCCGTTCAGCGGGAGACAAGATCGTCATCGCGCTGGTTGACGAAAATCAGCACGCCTGCAATCGCCACATAGAAGCGGAATGCCGCTTCCTGGCCATTCCAGATCTTCGATTGCCACATCGCGAACCATTAAGTCGGATCGTAGCCATGTCGTTCTGTGAGCCAAGGAGTTGGTAGAATGTTTTGTCTTCCTAAGACCGCTTGGC
>NZ_JAVHZD010000098.1:0-1116 GCF_031119615.1 Paraburkholderia sp. SARCC-3016
GGCGCATTCAAACCGAAGAAATCGGTCGCGCTGTCGGGCGTGACGGCCGGCAATACCGCACTGTGCACGGTCGGCCGCACCGGCAACGACCTGCACTACCGCGGCTACGACATTCTCGATCTGGCCGGCGCCTGCGAATTCGAGGAGATCGCGCATCTGCTCGTGCACGGCAAGCTGCCGAACCTCGCCGAGCTGGCCGCGTACAGAACCAGGCTCAAGGCGATGCGCGGCCTGCCCGCGAACGTGAAGGCCGTGCTCGAATGGATCCCGGCCGCCGCGCATCCGATGGACGTCATGCGCACCGGCGTCTCGGCGCTTGGCACCGTGCTGCCCGAGAAGGACGATCACAGCGTCGCCGGCGCACGCGATATCGCCGATCGCCTGATGGCGTCGCTGGGCTCGATGCTGCTCTACTGGTATCACTACTCGCACAACGGCCGGCGCATCGAGGTCGAAACCGACGACGACTCGATCGGCGGCCACTTCCTGCATCTGCTGCACGGCACGCCGCCGTCGAAGTCGTGGGTCGACGCGATGCACGTGTCGCTGAACCTGTATGCCGAGCACGAGTTCAATGCGTCGACGTTCGCGGCCCGCGTGATCGCGGGCACGGGCGCGGACATCTATTCGGCGATCACCGGCGCGATCGGCGCGCTGCGCGGGCCGAAGCACGGCGGCGCGAACGAGGCGGCATTCGACGTGCAAACGCGCTACCGGAACCCGGACGAAGCCGAAGCCGACATCCGCAGGCGCGTGGAAAACCGGGAAGTCGTGATCGGCTTCGGGCACCCGGTCTACACGACCGGCGACCCGCGCAACAAGGTGATCCGCGAAGTCGCGAAGAAGCTGTCGAAGGAAGCCGGCCACACGAAGCTGTTCGACATCGCCGAGCGGCTCGAGACGGTGATGTGGGACGCGAAGAAGATGTTCCCGAATCTCGACTGGTTCAGCGCCGTGTCGTACCACATGATGGGCGTGCCGACCGCGATGTTCACGCCCGTGTTCGTGATCGCGCGCACGAGCGGCTGGAGCGCGCACATCATCGAGCAGCGCATCGACAACAAGATCATCCGGCCGAGCGCGAATTACACGGGGCCTGAGAATTTGAAGTTCGTG
>NZ_JAVHZD010000099.1:0-1058 GCF_031119615.1 Paraburkholderia sp. SARCC-3016
TGGCATCAAGACGAAATTCATCACCGCGGCCGACTTGATGTTGCAGCTCGAGGCAGCGCGCCGGCAAGAGCGTTACGCATTTACGGTTGCGAAACGCGTACACGGCGCGCGCGAGTGGATCCAGTCGCATCGAATTCTCAACCACGGCGGCAAGGGTATTGATACCGCACCGGAAGTCGACCGGCTCGCGATGCAGATAGACCCGCAGGTCGTCAGCGAAGCGCAGCATCACCGGCTCCTCAATGCGTCGATCATCGCTGTGAGCAGCGCCGTGTCCTGTTGCGTACATTCAAGTTCAAGACTCACCCCGTTGGGCAACTGCGCCACCAGGCGTGACGGCAACGGCGGACGCTGCGAGGGGCGCGTCACTTCACGCGCCCGGGGCATGGGCGTCACAGCCCCGGACGCGGGCAGTCTTGAATTCGCGCGCACCGCGCGCCGATCGGCTACTTCTACTACGGGTACGAATTCCGCCGTGCCCGTGCCGGGCAACTCCACGCAGTCGCTGCGCACCGCCCGCCTGCGATCCAGCAGGATCCACTTGCGCAGCTGGTTGGCGTTCACGCCAGCCTTGAGCGCCAGCCCGGCCACCGACGCGCCGGGCTGCTCGCACGCTTCAATCAGTAGTCGCTTGGCTTCGGGATCGAAGCAGCGCCGACCGCCTTCGTCGATGTGCGTGACTTTAAGGGGAAGGAAATCAAGTTCGTCCGGGGTCATGTTGCGTCCGCAAGTTGAGTGATTGCGGACGCAAGCTTGATCTTCCACCATCGAACACGCTAGGCGGGCAGAAACTATCGCTTACGTTATTCTACCTCATCCCGATTCCCGCGTCATCCCCCCTGGCGAACCGCACATCCCCGGTGCGTCTGCGCTCGCCCTACGGGCTCCCTCCGACGCACACGGATCTGAGTCTCATGAAGCGTCCCAGAGTTGCCGGGCTGAACAGCAATCGCGTCGCACGGCTGTCCGACGCCGCCATCCTGAGGCCGGTCGGAGAAAGTAGACGCCAACATTCCGTAGAATTTGGGAATGGAGGCAAACATGAACCGAATCCCCAA
>NZ_JAVHZD010000100.1:0-968 GCF_031119615.1 Paraburkholderia sp. SARCC-3016
CCGTGTGCACGGCACCACGCATCGCGTTGTCGCGCAGCACTTCGGCGAGGAACGTCCCGCGTTGCAGACGCTGCCCGCCGGCGTGTTCAATGGCGTGATCCGGCTTGAGAGACGCGTGAGCCATGAAGGTCTGGTCTCCGTCGGCGGCAACTATTACAGCGTGCCCGATCGTACGCGCAGGCGCACACTCGACGTTCACAGTCTGGCTCACGAGATCCGTATCTATGAGGATGGCGAACTGCTGGCTGTTCATCCCGTGCTGGAAGGACGGCGACGAACGTCGTTGTTGCCCGGTCATCGACGCTCCAGCCAACGCAGGCAAGTGACTGAACATAGCGCGCCGCCGCTGACGTCCTCCGTGGCACGCCGGCCGCTGTCGTTCTATGACCAGGTGGCCAGACGCCTGGCCGATGCAGGGAGGTCCGCATGAGCGGCGTACCTGCCTCGACACTGGAGCGCATCCGCCGTTATCTCGTCGGCCTGCGCATGCCGCGCGCGCTCGAAGCACTGGATGCCACACTGAACCGCTTCGAACAGGGCGACAGTTCGATGCTGGAGGTGCTCGAAACCCTGCTGGGCGAAGAATTCACCACACGTGAAACGCGGCGCATCCGCATGGCGTTACAGACCGCGCGACTCGGCACGATCAAGACACTCGGCGGTTACGACTTCAGCTTCCAGCCCAGTCTCGATCGCGATCGCATCATGACGCTCGCACAGCTCGAGTTCATCGAGCGACGACAGACCGTGCACTTCCTCGGGCCGCCTGGAACGGGCAAATCACACCTGTCCATTGCATTGGGCGTCGAAGCAGTGCGCGCGGGCAAGAGCGTCTACTTCGGCTCGCTGGCCGAGATCGTCAACTCGATGGCCAAGGCCGAGCGCGAAGGCAATCTGGCGCAACGCGTGCGCTTCCTCGTGCGCAACAGCCTGCTCATCGTCGACTTATGTGCAGCACGCAGTTATGT
>NZ_JAVHZD010000101.1:0-954 GCF_031119615.1 Paraburkholderia sp. SARCC-3016
TCGTAGCCATGTCGTTCTGTGAGCCAAGGAGTTGACACGAGACTTTGTCTTCCTAAGACCGCTTGGCCTCCGACTTGGTTTCCTGTTAACCTCCAGCTCACGCATGTATGGACTCAGCAGCGCAATATTTTCATCGTCTTCACTGACGTACGAAAATACCACCTTAGGTTTAGGACAGTTCGCAGCGAAGTGCCCTGGCTCGTTGCAGTTATAGCAGACGCTCTGCCTTCTTGTTTCGAAAGCTCTCTTTGCTTTCGCCTCTTTTGCCTCCTTACTGGGATTATGCCCTTCCACTTCCTTTGGAACAGTCTCTGCACTATCCTTTCCTTTAGGGAAATTACCCATTCCCTTACCGGACTCAGACTTTCCGAAGTGACGCTTTTTCCCGAAGGACTTATCACTCTCGCGGTACGCCTTCCCTTGGCGATCCTGACCTCGCGCTTCTCTGCGCATTACATAGTCCTGAGCAAGCTCCGCAGCTTGTTCTACTGTCTTAACGTCCGTTCTATCTTGGACCCAGAACTGCACTTTGTCGGGAATCCCTCGATAAAACTGTTCCAGACAGAAACACTCCAAGACTTTGTCTCGATCGTCATAGACGCTCGCGCTTTTTAACCACTCTACCATGGTGGCCTTCACGTTGTAGGCAAACTCAGGATAGCTTTCTCCAGCCTTAATCACTGAGCTTCTAAACTTTTGCCTGAACCCCTGTGTAGAAAACGTGTACTTTCTAAAAAGCGTTGCCTTAGCCTTCGCGTAATCATTTGCGTCCTCCTTACTGAGACGTGCAAGCACACTGGCTGCTTCGCAGGGCAGGACCGTCAAAAGACGCTGGGACCACAAGACCTCGGGTATATTGGCAAAGTCGGAACGAAGCCATGTGGTTCTGTGAGCCAATGTGTTGAGACTAAACTTTGTCTTCCTACGGACGCTTGGCCTGCGCGTTGTGGAGTC
>NZ_JAVHZD010000102.1:0-936 GCF_031119615.1 Paraburkholderia sp. SARCC-3016
TCATCGAGCAGCGCATCGACAACAAGATCATCCGGCCGAGCGCGAATTACACGGGGCCTGAGAATTTGAAGTTCGTGGCGCTAAATAGGAGAAAATAGCGTCCGCTGTGCGCATTCGGGGCGCGCCCAGTCACCCCGGCGGCCCGGTTTCGAACCGGCCGCGCACGATTAATCGATATTAGATAGAAAGGTTCAATTGTCATGAAAAAGCTGCTGATCGCTGCCGTTGTCGGCGCACTGTCTTCGACGCTGCTGGTCACCGCGGAGAGCGCTTCCGCCCAGACGTCGAGCACAACGACGAAAAAGCCCGCCGCAAAGGCGAAAGCCCCGCAACCGAGGCGCCTGTTCAAGCGCAAGCCGAATCCGGTGAAAGAAGCGAAAGTCGATCCGATCCCGGAAGGTTCGCAAAAGTGGACTTGTAAGGAAGGCCTGTCGTTCGACATGAAGGGCGACATGAAGCGCGACCAGATCGTCACGGTCCACTGGGCCAACAAGAACTACCAGTTGCCGCGCGAAGCGACGACAACGGGCGCCGACCGCTTCCACGACGCGGCCAGCGGCCTCGACATGGTCGTCATCCCGACCAAGGCGATGCTGTTCTCCGACAAGGAAGGCGAGCGTCTGGCCGACGAATGCAAGACGGCCGCGATGATGGAAGGCGCACCGGCTGCAACGCAATCGAACGCGCTCGACAAGGCGCAGTAATCGCCGCGCAGGAAGCAACGTCAGGTCTTAACAGGGAAATCTCGATGTCCGCACCGATCTCCAATGTCCGTCCCGAACCGGACAAAGTTCTCGTCGATATCGTCGACTATGTGCTGAATTACAAGATCGACAGCGCGCTCGCGCTCGAAACGGCGCGCAACTGCCTGATCGACACGCTCGGCTGCGGACTCGAGGCCCTCTCCTACCCCGCCTGCACGAAGCTGATGGGACC
>NZ_JAVHZD010000103.1:0-805 GCF_031119615.1 Paraburkholderia sp. SARCC-3016
GCCAACTGGCGAGAACCCATCCCCCATCATGCCTCACACGCACGTCGTATTGCGAACGGCCGTTGTGAGGTGCTTACCTCCAGTCGAACTGGAACGCTTCGCCAGCGGCAAACCGGAGCGGCACGAACGTTCCCCGTCCAGTTGTCTTTGCCTGCTCGTGTTGTTCCTGCCGCCAGCGCCGGGCGAACGCCGCCACCCGGTCGTAGGAGCCGGTGAAGCCGAGTGCGCACAGATCTGCGTGGATCTGCTTCAGGGTTTTTCGCTGCTTGCGGGGCCGGTTCGCTTCGGTCTTCAGCCAGCCCGAGAGCTTTGCAGCAAACCCGTCGAGCTTGCTGGGACTGTGTCGTTCCGGATAGGCGGGCAGGACCGTACCGGCCCGTATGTAACGCCGGACCGTGTTTCTCGACACGCCCAGTCGTTTGGCAATCTCGCGCAAAGAGACATGATCGCGAAAGTGCCAGCGTCGGATGATGCTCAATATAGCCACGTCGATCACTCCGTTCCCCTGCCCGTTGCCGAGCAGGTCAGTGTTCTACGTGGGTCAATATTCGATGCAAATTACTGCGTAGGGTGGGTCAGGATTCAGTGCAAATCAACAGTTCGGCTGACCTGCCTGAGTTCTTCGGACCGTTTTAATCTTGGAGAACGGCCTCGGTTGCTTCAGTTGAACAATACCGCTGCTTGAACTCGTCGGGCGTCAGGTATGCCAGGCTTGAATGCGGCCGGATGGCATTGTACAAGCCGTCAACACAACGCCCATATCAGCGAGTCAAGGGAAGTTCTGTATCGTTGGCATCCGTGGTAC